>CAZUOC010000291.1:0-4027 GCA_964622335.1 uncultured Ignavibacteriaceae bacterium | reverse complement strand
GTCTTGTGCGTAAAGAGAGAAGCTAACAGCTATAAGCAGAAGGGTAATTGCTGCTGATGGTATAGGGCGTCTTAATTTTTTCATCATAATTCTTTAGTCCTCATTTAACGGTTATTCTTCTTTAAATTTTTCCAACTCGACCAAATTATTTTCAATAATCCTGAATCTTCTTAAACAAATTGTCCGGTATGATATGAATGCCAAGGTGTACGACAATAGAATACTACCGGCTGAAAGCATAATAAAGAAGTCAGTATAATCAAAAAGATTGATGTCGCGAATAAATCGTGCACCCAATAACGTAAATGCGGGAATTATTGGCGGAATGACAAAAAGCAAGATTTTCATTTCTCGATTGGATTGTTGCTTGTACTTCAAGAGAGATCGTTTCGTATCAACAACACTGCAGGAATATAGATTCATGGCATTCAACTGTTTTATAGATTTAACTGAAGAAATAATGCATAAGGTCAAAAACACGATCAGAAAATTACCGGGTATCAGGAATCTCCAATCATCCATAAAACTATATGTGCAGACTAAAATAAATATTAGAAACACAATGAACTCAACTAAACTAAAATAATTCCATCTCAGTAAGCTTTCCAGTTCACCATTTGCTTTTTGAGCGAAAGTATTTTTTGCCATCTGTTCACTGAGGGTTAAACTTTTTTCCAGCAAACTGTTTTGCTTTTTCCATATCTGTTTTAATTCTTCTAATTCCATGGCATTAACTTCTTCTAACGTGTTTTATCGTTGGCTGAATTGATTTTTCAGTTTCAGTTTAATCCTGCTGATTTTCGTGGCAACATTCGTCTCAGAAATACCGACAATTCCCGCTATTTCACTATATGATTGGTCGTCGAGATACAGAAGCATTATTGCTTTTTCTAAATCATTCAATCGATAAATCAACCGGTAGAGTGTTGCAATATCTTCACTCTGCTCGATAGTTTTTTCCTCCAACGGAACCTGACCGTAATTTTCCATCAGTTCTTCACTCTGTATTTTTCTTTTTGCACTTCTCAAATTTGAAACGGCGGTATTCAGGGCAACCCGGTAAATCCACGTGCTTAACTTTGATTCATTCCTAAAGTTAGGGTACGCTTTCCACAGCTGGATTAAAATTTCCTGTTTTAAGTCAAGTCTGTCTTCACAATTGTTGGTATAGCCAAAACATATTTTATTGATAATCGCACGATGCTCATCAATTGCTTTAATGAATTCTTTTTGATCAATTTCCATTGTAAGATTTTCTCTCACAATAATTAGTCGCGTGAATTTTATAAAAATCACACTTAGGGGAATTTTTAAAGCTTTTTCCTTTAGAGTTTTGGGAAATATGCCTATTCATATCTCAAACTCTCAACCGGATTCGCTGTTGCAGCTTTAATAGCCTGATAAGTAACAGTTAGTAAAGCAATAAGAAAAGTCGTTGTTGCTGCAATAATAAAAACCAAAGGACTTATATTTACTCTATACGCAAAATCTTCAAGCCATCTGTTAAGGATAAAATAAGCCATAGGTGAAGCTATTACTACAGCTATCAAAACCAGTTTCAAGAAATCTTTCGTAAAAAGAAAAACTATTCCTGAAACAGTAGCACCAAGAACTTTTCTGACACCTATTTCTTTTATTCTTTGTTCTGCATTAAATGAAGCAAGTGCAAACATTCCAAGACAGGCAATAAGTATTGCAAGTATTGAAAAATATCCAACAAGGCTTCCAAGGTTATCCTGTTCTTTATACATTCCGTTTAGATTTTCATCAAGGAAAGAAAACTCAAATGGATACTGTGGGATTAACTCGTTCCATTTATTTTCTATGTATGAAATTGTATTTTTTATGTTACCAGATTTAATTCTTACAGCTGCATATTTCAAGAAGAATGGGCGAACAAATGTCGGAGAAATATCAAGAAAGAAAGGACCAATCGGTTCTTTTAACCAGACAAAGTTGAAATCTTTTACCACTCCAATTATTCTTTCCTGTCCAAAAATTGTATTAAATCTTCTGTTGATTACATTTTCCGGATCACCCCAGTTTAATTCCTTAAGCATTGCTTCATTAACAATGATTGAAAGTGAATCTTCGCGCGGATATTCTTTTGAGAAATCCCTGCCCGTAATTATTTTAAGATCGAACGTTTTAACAAAATCCTCATCAACCAACAAACCCGGAAAATAAACCCACTTCCCCGCTTCCATTCCTTCATAATTAATTTCATGAGTATTGTGATGCTCCCCGATAATTTCATTCATCATCGTTGCCGAAGAAATATTTTTATTCGTTAACAAATCGTCTTTAAATGCCTGATATCTGTTAGCTGCCAGCGGTCGGAAAGAGACAAGCACAACATTTTCTTTATCAAAACCGAGATTTGCATTCTGCATAAATCCGAGCTGTTGATAAATAACAAGCGTTCCGATTATTAAGGCAAGAGAAATTGTAAACTGAAGAACGACAAGCACCTTTCTAAGTAATCCTCCTTTCGGTTGGTTAACAGCTCCGCCTTTTACAACTCTTATAGGCTCCGATGCAGAAAGAAAAAAAGCAGGGTAAATGCCTGATAAAAGTCCTACAACCGCCCCAACAATTATTAACAAAAGTAAATTTGAAGGTTCAGCAAAAATCTTAAATGAAAGTTGTTTCCCGGCAAGATTATTAAAAACCGGTATCAACAATTCTATAAGTAAAACAGCGGCAATTACTGCAAAAAAACTGAGCAACAGAGATTCACCAAGAAATTGTTTAATTAACATAAACCTATCAGCTCCAAGAACTTTTCTCATTCCAACTTCACGTGCACGTTTAGCAGAACGTGCTGTTGCTAAATTCATAAAGTTGATGCAGGCAATCAGGATAATTAAAATCCCCACGGCAGAAAAGATATAAATATTAGATTCGTCGCTATTCGGATACATTTCATAATCAAGATTAGATTTGAGATGTATATCCATTAAAGGCTGCAAATAATGCGTTATCTGCGGCTTTAAATGATCAGGATAATATTTTTGTACAAACTGGGGAAATCGTTTTTCCAGTTCTTTGGGATCAACTCCCTTTTCCAATAAGAAATAAGTCCAGTTAGGATTCCATACCCAATTTTGCTGAATCCCTGGCCCGATTATCTGGTTGACAGTTGAAAAAGAAATGAGACAATCGAAATCAAAATGTGATTGAGTCGGTAAATCTCCAAACACTCCTGTAACGAGAAGATGGGTGTTTCCTTCATAAATAAGATTTTTCCCCATAGGATTTTGATTACCAAAATATTTATGAGCAAGATTTTTAGTTAATATAATTGAATTGTGATTTGCAAGTGCACTATTTTTATTTCCTTGTGCGAGAGGGAAATCGAATATTTTAAAGAAAGTAGAATCAGCAAAAAAAATCTTTTTCTCATTAAATCTCTGATCTTCATATTGCAAAGTAAGTGTCGGCTGCTGGAAATTAAATAATCTTACTCCTTCTTCAATATACTGCGGGTAATCAGTAAGCATTGCTTTCATAACAGGAAACGGATTACTTGAAGAATGTTCCCCGCCCTGTCCTTCAAGGTCTATTTTCTCGGTTAATCTGTAAATTCTGTCGGCTTTTGAATTGAACCTGTCGTAGTTTAATTCATCTTTAACAAAAAGATAGATAAGCATAAAGCAGGCAATCCCGATTGCAAGCCCTGCAATATTAATTAAGGAATATGTTTTGTTGTTGAGCAGATTCCTTAAAGCAATTTTGAAATAATTCTTAAGCATAATAACTCCTTGCTAAGATGTTATTTGCCCGCTGTTATTTTGATTAACTAAATATTTTGGTAACCAACTTTAAATCTCTGCCAAAAACCAATCTTGTATTACAAATAAGAATTAAAGTCCTATTCATATCTTAAAGATTCCACCGGGTTTGCAGTTGCAGCTTTTATTGCATGATAACTAACAGTAGCCAGAGCTATTAACAAAGCAATTCCACCGGAAAGAACAAATTCCCACCAACTAATATCTGTTTTATATGCAAAATTTTGTAACCA
>CAZUOC010000290.1:0-4030 GCA_964622335.1 uncultured Ignavibacteriaceae bacterium | reverse complement strand
GTTTATCTAAATAGAATTGAATATATAAGAAGAAACTGGCCGTTTTTAAGGGATAGAAGAATAGATTCTTACAATCTAATAACTGAAAGATTTCTAAAATAATTCACCATTAAGGCACTTAGCACACTTAGAATCACTAAGTGTATCTTTGTGCTCTTAGTGTCTTAGTGGTTACTCAACATTTAATTTATGAATCAACTTAAAGACAATTCTCTTTTTATCGCAGCAGAGTGGGAAATGCATGAAGCAACCTGGCTTGGCTGGCCACACAATAAAGAAGACTGGCCCGGAAAATTTTCTCTAATTCCCTGGGTTTACAGTGAAATAGTTAGATACATTTCGCGTGGAGAAAAAGTAAGAATTTTAGTCGAAGATAAAGAGCATCAGAAAAAAGCAGAACGTGTTTTAAAATCGGTTGATGCAAATTTTAATAATATTGAGTTTTATAAATTAAAAACTAACCGCGGGTGGACGAGAGATTCCAGCCCTGCTTTTGCAAAAGATGGAGATGGAAATATTTCTTGCGTTCATTTTAAGTTTAATGGCTGGACTAAGTATGATAATTATAAGAAAGATGAAAAACTTCCAAAATTTATTTCCGAAAAATTTAATCTTAAAAGAATTACTGCAAAACATAAAGAAAAGCATGTTATTCTCGAAGGCGGCAGCATCGATACAAATGGGAATGGAACTTTGTTAACAACCGAAGAATGTTTGATGGATAATAAAGTGCAGGTTAGAAATCCCGGTTTCACAAAAAAAGATTATGAAGAAGTCTTTAATAAATATCTCGGAATTTCAAACACAATCTGGCTTGGAAAGGGAATTGCGGGTGATGATACGCATGGTCACGTAGATGATCTTTGTAGATTTGTAAATAAAAATACTGTAGTTCTTGTGCAAGAAGAAAATCAAAATGATATCAATTATAGAGTCTTAAAGGAAAATAAAGAAAGATTACAAAACGAAAAACTTGAGAGTGGTTCATCTTTAAATGTTATTGATTTACCTATGCCATCGCCTGTTATTTTTAAAGGGGATAGACTTCCTGCAAGTTATGCAAATTTTTACTTTTCAAATTATGCTATACTTGTTCCCACCTTCAACGATCCTAACGACAAAAAAGCGCTTGGAATTTTGTCAGAACTTATCACTGATCGACCCGTAATTGGAATTCATTCTGTGGATCTTGTTTGGGGATTAGGAACACTTCATTGTTTAACGCATGAACAACCTCATAGCATTATAAAACAATGATTAATTAACAAAAATAAATAAAATTAGTGGGCATTTTTCTGTTTGCCAATGTGATTATTCATTGATATATTTCAATGTGCTTTGTTGAGAGGCTGAAAAGAATTTAAAAAATACTGTCGTCAAAAAGAAGTATTAATAATTGCTCTCCTTCCAAGTTTATTTATTTTTATTTTTGAAATAAGGTGTCAGAGTTTTCTATAATAAATAATTATGAATAAGAAAAATTTTGGGAAAATAATATCCCCGTTGCTCTTTATTATACTTTTGATAAGTGTATTCCCAATTTTTGCTCAATCCGATTCTTCGCAGGATTCTTTATTAGAAAATGCAACATTAGATAACTGCATTCAATATGCTCTTGTTCATCAGCCGTCTATTCAGCAATCTTTGTTAGATGAGGAAATTGCAAACAAAGAGATAAACAGTAAACTGGCTGACTGGTTCCCGCAAATTGATTTTACATATAACTTGCAGCATAATTACAAACTGCAGACTTCTGTAATCCAGGGAAACACTGTAAGGTTTGGTGTTATAAATACTTCAAGTGCCCAGTTCTCAGTAAACCAGACTATTTTTGACAGGGATGTTTTGCTTGCAAGCAGCACAGCCAGTGAAGTTGAAAAAGAAGCAGAACAGCTTACAGAAAAGAACAAAATAGATTTTGCAGTAAATGTTAGTAAAGCTTTTTATGCAGTGCTTTTATCACGGGACCAACTGGAATTAATAAACGATGATGTTACCAGGATAGGGCAAAGCAAGAAAGATACTTATTATCAATATAAAAGTGGTCTGGTTGATGAAACCGATTATATGAGGGCTACAATTGCTTTTAATAATGCAAGAGCAGAGCAGCGTGGAGTTGAAGAAGCATTAAAAACAAGCTATGCTTATCTGAAGCAGCTAATGGGTTATCCGGCAAATTCTGAATTAAAATTAGTTTATGATCGAGCCCTGATGGAGAATGATATTTCTGTGGATACGACTGAAACGGTTACTTTTGAAAACAGGATTGAGTACCTGATTTTGCAGACAGCACATAGTATTCGGGAGGCTAATCTTAATTATAACAAATGGAGTTTTATTCCGTCTTTAAAAGCTTTTGGACAATACAACCTTCTCTTTTTTAATGATGAATTTTCTAAGCTCTACGACAAGAATTATCCTACAGCTTATATAGGTTTACAATTATCATTTCCTATTTTTGAAGGCGGTAAAAGGTTTCAGGAAATTCAGCAAGCTTCTTTGAAATTAAAAAGATCAGAATATGATATACAGTCTTTCAAAAATTTTGCTAATACGGAATATGTGCAGGCTGTGGCAACTTATAAGAGCAACCTCAATAATTATAATATTCAGAAAGATAACCTCAATCTTGCAAAGAAGGTTTACAACACAATTGAGCTTCAGTATAAAAATGGTATTAAAACTTATTTAGATGTAATTACGGCAGAAACTGCTTTAAGAACAACAGAAGTAAATTATGTGAGCGCTCTTTACCAGGTCCTGAGTAGTAAGCTCGATGTGCAAAAAGCATTAGGTCTTCTAAAATATTAATAAGATTTTGGTGGATAAAAGGAAGTTTATGAAAATATTTATATCAAAGTATAGTTATATGAAAAACAAAATTTATTTATTTGGCTTGCTCATTGTAAGTGGATTTTTGCATGGCGGATGCGGTAAAAGTCAGGGAGGTTTTCCGCAAATGCCTCCAACGCAGGTTACAGTTTACACTGTTAAATTGGGAAATGCTGCTTACTATGATGAATATCCGGCAACTGTAATTTCTCTTAACCAGGTTGATCTCAGACCTCTGGTATCAGGCTATCTTACCGATATTTATTTTAAAGACGGACAGCGTGTAACCAAAGGAATGAAATTATATGCAATTGACCAGCAGCAATATGAAGCTGCTTATGAAGCTGCAAAAGCAAATCTTGAGAGAGCAAAACAGGATTATGCAAGATACCAGGAACTTGCAAAGAATAATGCTATTGCCACACAGGTAGTAGAACACTCTTTAGCAGATTTAAAATCGGCTGAGAGTAATTTAAGTATGGCAGAAACTAATTATCGCAATTCAGTTATTTATGCTCCATTCGATGGAACCATCGGTATTTCATACGTAAAGTTGGGCTCTGCAGTAATAGTTGGGCAAACATTAATGAACACTATTTCTTCAAACAATCCTATTGCAGTTGATTTTTCAATCGATGAAAAAGAAATCGGTTTCTTTACCAATCTGCTTAATAAAAAAACTAATAGTAAAGATTACACATTTACACTTCTCTTACCGGATCAAACTATTTATCCTTATCCCGGTCATTTAATACTAATGGATCGTGCTGTTGATCCTGCAACAGGTACATTAACTGCAAGATTGGAATTTCCCAACAATAAAGATTTATTAAAACCGGGTCTCACCTGTAACGTTAGAGTTTTGAATTATGAAAAAAATAGTATCCTCATTCCTGCTGAAGCAGTTACAGTACAGATGGCAGAATATTTTGTTTTTGTAATTGATAGTAATAAAGTTTCACAAAGAAGAATTGAAGTCGGCAGGACAATAGGGGGTGAGACTATTGTAAACGATGGACTAAAAGCGGGAGAACAAATTGTTACGGAAGGTGTTCAGAAGTTACGGGACGGTTCCCAGGTTATGCTTGGTTCTTCCAATAGTTCTCCGAAGAGTCATTAAGTATGAATAATTCCTCTTATTATGCATTTGATCGGAATATGAAATGTTTGCTAATCTTTTTATAATTAGACCGGTAAC
>CAZUOC010000289.1:0-4031 GCA_964622335.1 uncultured Ignavibacteriaceae bacterium | reverse complement strand
CATCTTTGCGCAGTACATCGACCAGGACATAGACGATCCCACCCTGGTCGCCCATTGGACCCTGGATGAAACCGAGGGAAATACAGCGTATGACAGTGCCCGTGAAAAAAATGCCACGGTCATGGGAAACGCTGTATGGCAGCCAACAGACGGTATTATCAATGGAGCCTTACTCCTGGATGGTGTGGATGACTATCTTTTTACCGAGTCTGTTCACGATCCAGCTGAGGGTCCATTGAGTTGGTTTGCCTGGGTCCAAGGGGGTACCCCTGGGCAGGTCATAGTGTCCCAGATTGCCGGTGTGAGCTGGTTATTGACAGATAAAGGCACGGGCGCTCTGATGACCAATCTCAAACAGCCCGGACGTACGGGAAAGAGCTTGGTGTCAGAGATCGTTGTCACCGATGGCAACTGGCATCGTATCGGCTTAGTATGGGATGGGACGAATCGTAGTCTTTACGTAGATGATATTCTGGTGGCCACAGATACCCAGTCGGAGTTGGTTGGATCAGGCGGTGGTCTGAATATCGGCTGCGATGAGAACCTGACATCGGATTCGTTCTGGTCCGGGATGATTGATGAGGTACGGATCTACAAGCGAGCGGTGAACCCATAAGAAAAGTCGTCAGCCGTCAGCTCTAAGCGATCCACCAAGCTGAAAGCTAATGATTATAAGAGAGGCGTGTCATGAAATGGTCTAATGGCCTGAGAATCAAGGGAACGCTGCTCCCTGTTGTGGGTATACTCAGTAGTGGCAGAAATGCAAACGCACGCCTCCTCTTTGTCATTGCCATTCATCTCGGATTGGTCGGCAGCGGCATCGCTGCCCCCGAATTGCTGCCCAAAGCATATGATCTCAGAACTGAAGGCTATGTCACTTCTGTCAAAAACCAACAAGGTGGCACGTGTTGGTGCCACGGGATAATGGCTGCTATTGAAAGCAACCTGTTGATCACGGGTGTTTGGCAAGCCAGTGATCAGAGCGGTTCTCCTAATCTTGCGGAATATCATCTCGACTGGTGGAACGGCTTTAATCAACATAACAACGATGATTTGGTTCCTTCGAGCGCTGAGGGATTAGTAGTCCATGGGGGTGGTAATTATTTAATTGCATCCGCCTATATTGCACGCGGCGAAGGCGCAGTTAGTTACGCTATGGCAAACGACAGTAACGAATACGACGATCCTTGGTATTTCCAGACACCATCTAGAAGAAATCCGAGCTATACGATTTATTATGCCCGCGATATCGAGTGGTACACGGCTGGTGCCAACCTTAGTAATATTGATACCATAAAGAGGGTGATCATGAACCATGGGGCCATTGCAACCTGTGTGTGTTATGGGAATTCCTTGGATCCCAACTTGGGTGGCACTGCCTATCAGCCTCCGACAAATGAGGGAATCCCAGACCATTCTGTCGCTATCATTGGCTGGGATGATGAAAAACTGACCCAGGCTCCTAAAAAAGGTGCCTGGCTGGCCAAGAACAGTTACGGTAGTGACTGGAACGAAGACGGTTATTATTGGATTTCTTATTATGACAAACACTGTGCACAGGATCCCGAAATGGGAGCCGTGTCTTTTCAGAATGTCGAGCACCTTGTCCACGATCATATCTATTATCACGATTATCACGGCTGGCGTGATACCAAGGCAGATTGTGACACCGCCTTCAATGCCTTTGTCGCCGGAGGAACAGAGCACATCGAGGCAGTCAGTTTCTACTCCACCACGGAGAACATCACCTATGTAGTGAAGATTTATGACCGCTTCGAAGACGGAATCCTACTAGACGAACTGGCCATGAAATCGGGCCATATCACTCACACCGGTTTCCATACGGTTGATCTGGACATGCCCGTCACTGTGGTGAAAGGAGACGATTTCTATGTGTACCTCAAGCTGTCTGCGGGCGGGCATGCTTACGACCGGACCTCAGAGCTGAAAGTTCTTTTGGGTGAAACAATTAGTACCAAAATGAACACTGAGGGTGGATCCGGTATTTGGGTTGAGTCCGTGTCCCATCCCAATGAAAGCTATTACCTGGACGATACCACCTGGCGTGATCTCCATGATGTCGACGTAACGGCGAATTTCTGTATCAAAGCCCTGACCATAGACCTATCCCCAGATTTCAATCGAGACAAATTTGTCAATTCAGCCGATTTTGCCATATTAGCAAGGGCCTGGAAAACTGAGTGTGGAGACGAGGCCTGGAATCTGTACTGCGATTTAAATCTGGACAATGTGATTGATAGTCAGGATCTGACAATTCTTACTGAACACTGGCTGGAAGATTTGCGCGCCTACTCCTACCCCATTGTCCACTGGCCCTTAGATGAAATAGCCGGACAGATCGCTTACGACAGCGTCAGTCACAATCATGCAGAGCTGTTCGGTGATCCACAATGGCAACCTAACAGCGGGAAAAAGGAAGGCGCCATAGGACTCGACGGCGATGATGACTTCATTGGCACGGAATACATCCTTGATCCCTCCGATGGGCCGTTCAGCGTATTTGCCTGGATCAAAGGGGGTGCGACCGGACAAGTGGTGATTTCTCAGTTGTGGGGTGTAAACTGGTTGATGGCCGATATAAATCAAGGTTATCTTAAGACAGAACTCAGAGAGCCCACTCATACAGCTAAGCCCTTAGTCTCCGAAGTCAGCATAACGGATGGGTTGTGGCATCATATCGGTTTGATATGGGACGGCATGAATCGTATCCTATATGTTGATGAGAATATGGTAGCGACTGACACACAACAGGATCTGGCACGTTCCATCGAAGGTTTAAACATCGGCTGTGGACCAGAAATGACACCTGGTACATACTGGTCAGGTCTAATCGATGATGTACGTATTTATGATCGAGCTCTGAGTGCGGATAAAATCTCTACCCTGGCACAATAAGGCAATTTAAAAGAGAATTCTATTAATAACGACACACCTTCTCTTTTGCCTAAAGAGTCGGTAGCTGGAGTGAATTGCTAGCTCTTTTTATTCTAAAAGAATTTTATGAATTACACATTTCTTTGTCGCCATTTACTTAATCTATTACGAGTTTTTGTGACGCGTAGCCGTCACAAATGCTCTATTGGACTGAACCGCTTACGAGTCATTTGGGATTTTAATAAACAACCAATTCCGTATCATCGGTGAGCAGAGCACAGTTGGCGTGATTATATTTTGTTCGAGAGAGGATTGGTTGGTCTATTGGAAACGATTTGTGGCTTATCAGGTGTAACCAATGGTTAATTTGGGCCATTTTTTCACCGGATAGACAGACCGCTATTGTGATGTAACCTGAAGGTTCATGTTTCGGATGAGACTTGTTTGTCGATGAGATTAAAGTATGCTCTCTCAAGGTGGTGCCCTCCCTCGGCGAGACAGACGCCCTATACAGACGAGTGTTCCCTTCTGGCAATGGGGACATAGTCTGGGTTCTGATGGAAGAGATACCTCCGCATCCATATCTTCTTCCAATCGTTCTTGCCGGTCATTTCCAGATTGAGTCAAAGTCTGTTGTAACTCTAACAGTTTCTTGCGATTCGATGGACTCCACAGACCATAGTAACGCACTTTGTGAACACCCGCCGGCAACGCATGCTGTAGAAAACGCCGGATGAATTCTGCGGCGTTGACGGTCATGGTCTTGATATAAGCACCGCGTTTGGAATTCTTATACCGAAAAGTTACATTGCCATTGTCGACAGAAAGGATTCGGCTGTTGGCGATGGCGACACGGTGAATGTAACGGGCCAGATAATTGAGGACAGTGCGGGTTCCCTGAACAGCCGGTTTACAGTGGACTACCCAATCCTTTTGCCATATGGATTTCGGAAGGTGAATATCCTCGAATTGCCTGCGAATACGAGCAAGGAAGATACCGCGAAACAGCTTCGACAAGGCATTGACAGGTACCAGATAGTTATCTCTTGCAGGTATCCATGTGCGTCCATCCGGCGACAAGCCTCCTGCTGTGACCAGACAGTGCACATGAAGATGGTACGAAAGATTTGAGCCCC
>CAZUOC010000288.1:0-4044 GCA_964622335.1 uncultured Ignavibacteriaceae bacterium | reverse complement strand
ACAGCCTCAATACCCATTTTATATTTTAGAATTAAAACAAGATTGAGTAAAACGTTAATTGAAATATTAATAATCTTAAATAATGCAAACTTCTTTGCTTTTCTTTCTATCCTCAGTTTGATAAATGGTAAAACAGCAATTGAGTCGGTAAAAAGAATTGCTGAAACTAAAATAAACAGGTAACTATAATTTTCAGGGACCGCTAATTCATTTCCGATTCCATTTCTTAAAAGTAAAATGGAAAGACAAAATACAAACGATAAAATTAAAACCGAGTAATATGGCGTCGAAAAAATATCTTTCTCATTGCCAAGCTCTTTGTCTTTAGAAAACCTGAGGTAAGCAGCATCCATTCCATAAATGAAAATGATATTCATTATAGCTATAAATGCGTACACGTTTGTTATAATGCCATAATCGGCAGGGATAAAAATGTTGGTATAAAAAGGAACTAAAATAAAATTAAGAAATCTTCCAACGATAGTGCTTACGCCATAAATCACTGTATCTTTTGAAAGTTCTTTAATTTTTTCCAGCATTATAAAACTTCCGGGAAGAATTTCTTTACAGCTTTTACAAAAAATTCAGGTGGTCTTGTGACTTTTTTATTTTGTTTATTCATAAATGCGTGAACAGTAAATCCTTCGGCTACTAAATCAGAAATATTTTTTCTAACTATTTCATAATCAATATGAACTTTGAGATCGGGAAATTTTTTAAGAAAAGATTTTATTACGAGAATATCATCATAATAAGCGGGCAATTTGTATTTAACATTGGCTTCAAGAACAGGAAGTAGAAATCCTTCTTTTTCAATTGTATCATAAGGCAATCCAATTTCCCGCAACATTTCGGTTCTTCCTACTTCAAAGTACTCAAGATATTTACCATTATACACAAATTGCATCTGGTCAGTATCGGCATAACGTACTCTTATTTCAGTTTCGCAAACTATCATTTTGTTTATAGAGAAGAATAATTTCGTGATACAATTTATTAAAAAGAAAGGTCAATTAAGATAGGAAGAAAAATTTGTTAGCCTATTCGGTAAACTCTCCCATTTTACCAAACTTCTCACGCCGTGTTTCAACAAGTTTGTCCGGTTTAATTTTAATCAAATTGGCAAGTTCTTCTTTCAATGCATTCTTTAAGATTGCCGCAGCTTCTTTATGATCCTTATGCGCTCCACCTGTCGGTTCAGGAATAATTCGGTCTACCAATCCTTGTTCAAGAAGATCAGGTGCGGTGAGTTTTAAAGCTTCTGCAGCCTGTTCTTTAAAATCCCAGCTTCTCCATAAAATGCTTGAACACGATTCAGGACTGATTACAGAATACCAGCAATTCTCAAGCATTAAAATTCTATCGCCCAAACCTATTCCAAGAGCACCGCCACTGGCGCCTTCACCAATTATTACAACGATAATAGGAACTTTTAGCCTGCTCATCTCGAATAAGTTTCTTGCGATTGCTTCAGCTTGTCCCCTTTCTTCAGCCTCTACTCCAGGATAGGCTCCGGGAGTGTCTATTAATGTTATTACAGGTCTGTTAAATTTTTCGGCAAGCTTCATCAGACGAAGAGCTTTTCTATATCCTTCAGGATTAGGCATTCCAAAATTTCTGTACAAATTACTTTTTGTATCTCTTCCCTTTTGATGTCCCACGATTACAACTTTATATTCATCTAACTGACCTAAGCCGCCGACAATTGCTTTGTCATCTTTATAGCCTCGATCTCCGTGAAGCTCAATAAAATTAGTTGTCATTTCATAAATATAATCGAAAGTAAAAGGTCGGTCGGGATGGCGAGCAAGCTGAACACGCTGCCAACGGGTAAGATCTTTATATAATGTTTCTTTCAATTTCCTGACCTTATCTTCAATTTTCTGGATCTCCTTTTCAATATCGAGGTCGCCCGAAAATTTCCTCATTTCCTCAAGCTTAGCTTCCAGTTCTACAATTGGCCTTTCAAAATCCAGTATGTTTTTAGCCATCTTACGGTTATGTGTTCCACATCTTATTTAAAGTCTTACCCAATATTTCGAGATCAAGCCATACATTCTGATTCTTAGCATAAAAAATATCAAGCTTTTCGTAATCGCGTTCATCAGTATTCTCAGTAAACCACAAACCGGTTAATCCTTTTTTGCCTAAATATAAACTGCCGTTACTTTCAGCTTTTTGAGGTCCAACAAAACTGACTTTTCCTGTAAAAACCTGTGGAACGTTGAGAATAAATTTCCTAAAGGTTGTTTGCTTTTTACTTACTTTCGTGATGAAATATATGAAAGGATATATAAAAAACAAAACAAGCGCACCCAGTATATAATCAAAAAACTTTTTAATGAATTTTTGCAGTGGGTGTGAAATATTATAATTAATTTGTATTAACGGAATATCATCGAGCATAGAAACTGAAGTTTTACCAACTATGAAATCAAGATTGTTTCCTATCAGTTTGAATTCAACATTTTCATCCTGACACTTAGAAACTATTTTCATCATCTGGTTGTATGAAAGTTCCTGAGATGATAAAATAACTTCATTCACTTTATATTGTTGAATAACCTTTACTATATTTTCCATGCTGCCAATAACAGCCAAGCCATTAATATTTTGTCCAACATTTTTATTTGATAAACCAATTAACCCAACAACAGTACGGAAGTCTGTTTTTTTACCTTTCAATTTTGAAGCTATATTAATAACTGAATCACTTACACCCACAATAAGAGTTCGCTTATTCCTGATTTCATCTGTATTTATTCCAATATTAAAAAAAAATTTTGCAACGATTCGCCACGAAGAAAGGGTGAAGAATAGAAGAATGTAAGTAAAAATTACAACTGCCCGGCTATAGGCAAATTGTTTAAAGAAAAATGTTATAGATGATATAACAAAAAAACTAATAAAAACTGATGCAAAGGTTCTGAGGATGGATAACGAAGTTCTTTTATAACAGCCTGCTGCAGAAGAAACTATGATATGGATTAATGCGGGGATTGTGTAGATAGCAAGCAAATGATAACTATGGAAACCACGCCAGGTACCTATTAGATAATAAAACCTTTCAGCAACTAATAATGAGATATCGAAGAAAATAAAATCCAAAATTACCGCAGTAATAATTGTTTTTCGCCTACCTAAAAAAGCAATAAATTTTCTTATTACGATTGCCATACGCAAAATTATTTCTACAACGAATGATGCTGCAAAATGTTTTTTTACAAAAAGGTGCATGGCATTATAAAAAACCTTTGTTTCATCAATGCTGCTTCTTTTGGTACTTTCCCCTTTGTAATGAATTATCTGAGTATCGTGAACATAATATACTTTGTAACCTTCCTTCTGAACTCTATAACACCAATCAAGGTCTTCACCATACATAAAAAATTGTTCATCGAGTTTACCAACTTTCTCATATGCCTCTCTTTTAATCATCATAAATGAACCTGATATTGCATCAACTTCATAAGATTGGTTTTCATCGAGATAGGTAAGATTGTATCTTGCAAATAACCTGCTGCCTGGGAAAATATTACTCAATCCTGTTACTTTACAAAATGATGTCCACGGTCCCGGAAAACTTCTTCTGCATGCAAGCTGAAGTGTTCCATCCGGATTAAGGATTTTGCAGCCCGCCATTCCCGCATCGGGAGTTTGCTCAAAAAAATTAATCATCCTTTCAAAAGTATCTTCCTGCACAATAGTATCAGGATTTAGAAGAAGAATGTATTTCCCCTTAGCAACTGATAACCCAACATTATTTGCTTTACTAAAACCAAGATTTTTTTCATTAACAATTAATCTAACATTGGGAAATTTTTCCTGAAGGAACTCAACGCTTCCGTCGTCGGAGGCATTATCTACAATTATAATTTCATAATTTATTTTCTGACCAGCTTTATAAATAGAGTAGATTAAATTCTGAAGAAACTCTTTAACATTATAATTGACAATGATAATAGATAGGTCCACATTTTCACCTTAGAATTCCTAGGGCACTTTTTACTCTTAACTTCCAAACCATAAAGATAGCTTCTCTTA
>CAZUOC010000287.1:0-4055 GCA_964622335.1 uncultured Ignavibacteriaceae bacterium | reverse complement strand
GTCCATTTTTATTGTATCAATAATTTGTGTGCGTCCGGAATCCAGGTATTTGCTACGAGTTTCCGTGTATACAGCTTTTCCTTCACTGTCTTTAATCTGAAATTGGAGTTCTGCGTTTTCAGGATATTTTGAATAAACTTCAAAGAACATGGGGATACCATCTTTTTCAAAATTCACATTCCTCGATATATTAGGTAAAATTTTATTACTGCCTTCAACCTGTGTTAATTTATTAATCAGTAAAATATCACTTATGGAAATATCTCCGGAAAGCTTCTTAACTGTGTACATATTTTCAGAAGAAAGAGTTTTTTTCGAGTCTTCATCTTCAATTGATGTCCTTATAAAATATTTTCCGGGAATTAAGTAAAAAGATCTTAGGCTTAGATTATAATTACTTTTGGAAATAGTCTGGTCAAAATCTTTTGTATCAATTTTTTCTTTCCACGATTTCTCAACTAAGAGATTCTCCTTATCTTCATCAAAAACTGAAGCAGTTACTGAGTAAGCTGCTTCAAAACCAGCAGCTATTTTAACAAACTGTATTGTTGTGTAGGGTACCTGAATGTAAACATCGACTCTCGTTTTGTTTTCCTTATCCGACGAAAAATTCAGGAAGTCCTGATAATATTTAGCATTGAAATCTGCCCCCGGTTTTTTCCTGTAAACATTTTCAACCTGAGCAGGCAAAGACTGCAGACAGATCAAAAAGATAAAGAAATAAATAAAGGTTTTCATAACTAAGACCTCCCTCTGTGAATCACTTTACCATAGAGATCATATTCGTTGTAATCATTAATTTCAACAGAACAAAAATCCCCAGGCTGCAAACCAAAACCGTTTAAGGGAATCAAAATTTCACCGTCGACTTCCGGCGCATCCCTGTATGAACGAGCAACATAAAAGCTCCCTTCGATTCTGTCTATCATACCAACAAGTTCTTTCCCGATAAAGCTTTTGTTTTTAACAAGAGATACTTCTTTTTGAATTTCCATCAAAGTATTTTTTCTTTCAATCTTCACTTCTTCTGATACTGGATCGCCTAAAATAAAACTGGTTGTGTTATCCTCAACAGAAAATGTAAAAGTCCCAACTCTATCGAATTTAGTTTCTTCAACAAAATTACATAACTCCTTGAAATTCTTTTCGGTTTCATTTGGATAACCAACAATAAATGTTGTCCTTATTGCAATATCCGGAATTTTCTCTTTCAATTTATTTATAAGTTCTTTTGTTCTTATTGCAGTAACACCTCTTCTCATTGACCTGAGTACATCATCCGAAATATGCTGTAGTGGTACATCAATATATTTACAAACTTTTGGATTATTCTCTATTACATCGATTAAATCATCCGGAAATTTTGAAGGATAAGCATACATTATTCTTATCCATTCTATTCCATTAACTTCACTTAGCTTATTCACTAAATAGGAAATATTTTCTTTGTTGTATATATCTCTTCCATAATCGGTAGTATCCTGGGCTATAATAACAAGCTCTTTAGTTCCCGCAGCAGCAAGAAACTCAGTTTCTTTAACAAGTTCTTCGATTGGTTTGGATACGTGCTTTCCTCTCATAAGAGGTATTGCACAAAACGAACAAGGATGATCACATCCTTCTGAAATTTTAAGATAAGCTGTATGCGGTGGTGTTGAGAGTAGTCGTTCACCAAGAAGATCATATTTTAATTCACCACCAAGCTCTTTAAGAATATTACCATAATCCTCGGTTCTGAAATAATTATCTACTTCAGGAATTTCCAATGTTAACTCTTTCTTATATCTCTGTGAAAGACATCCGGCTACAATAATTTTTTTTAATTTACCTTCTTTTTTAAGAGCCACAGCATTTAAAATTGTACTAATAGATTCTTCTTTAGCTGCCTCAATAAATCCACAGGTATTTATTATTATAGTGTCTGCTTTATCAGCATCACCGGTAATGTTAAAATTGTTTACTCTCAATTGATTCAGCAATCTCTCAGAATCTACTGTATTTTTTGAGCAGCCGAGAGTAATAACATTTATTTTTTCTGTGGTTTTCATAAAACGATAATTTATCTTTCAAAAAAATTGAGATACAAAAAAATCAACGGCGCTGTATAGAGTAATGAATCAAACCTGTCGAATATGCCGCCGTGTCCGGGAATTATTGTCGACGAATCTTTAACTCCCGCATCTCTCTTAATAAGTGATTCTATTAAATCTCCTACCTGACCGAAAATGCCTACGATAAAACCTAAGGCAATAATTGTATTCCATGATAAGAAATTCAGAATAATAATCTTAGCCAAAATCATAGTAGTTATTGCGAAAATAAAACCAAAAATTGCCCCTTCCCAGCTTTTGTTTGGGCTGACCCTTTTAAATAGCTTATGTTTTCCCAAAGCTGTGCCGCCGTAATAAGCTGCTGAATCACAAACCCATATTGCTGTTAATATTGCAATAATTATATATCCACCTCTACTATATAAATCATCCTGATAGAATTCCCTTATTCCTAAAAGAGCTGTCGAGAATAATCCTATATAAAAAATTCCCAGAAGAGTAGTTCCAAGATTAATTATGGCTGAATCTTTATTTCTAAATAATTCTATAAATGAAAGGACAAAAACAATAAAAAGAATAATCGACAAGAAGCTAAAGAAAAATCTGAACTGGTTTATTAAAAGCAGAACAATACTTAATAAACCAACCCACAAATTAACATTTGCTTCTTTGTTTTTTGCAAGGACGGAAAATTCATAGAAAGCAACCGTTGAAACAAGAAGCGTAAAAAGAAAAAAATAAATGCCTCCAAAATATGAAGCGCCTATTACAACGGGAATTGCAATGATTGCAACAAGTACACGTGTCGCATTATTGCTTAAAGACATTATTCTGCGCTTTCCCCTTTGTCGTTTTCAAGATTTATTTTCTGGATGAACTCAAGGGCATCGGCAATATCTTCTTTTCTAACCAGCAGCTTAACGACAGAAAAATCTCCCGGTGCAGGAAAGTTATGATCTTTTTGTGATAAAATAGTTGAGGCTATTCCGGCACTTTCCAGGTTATCTTTAAACATTTCAACTTCATAATCTTTCCCGGAAGTGAAAACAACTTCCCAGTTTTCCTCCGTCCAATCTTCAGGTTTGATAAAATATTTTTCATCTACAAGATGATTTCCGCAATCGGGGCAAATTGTAATTCCCTCGACATACTCATAATTGCAATTCGGGCAAAACGGCATAATGATCTCCTAACTGGCTTCGACTTTTGAATAATACCTTTTAATTAAAACCACTACAACTCCGAACAAAACTGATAAACCTAAAAGAGTCATAATAGAAGATAATAAATTTGTATCAGCAACCGGCGCCGATTTAATTAAATCTTCATCACCAATAGTAAAATAAAGAACTACCGCAGCAAAATTATTTAGAAAATGCAAAATCATCGGTATCACAATCGAATTACTAATATATGCGGCAAAACCGAAATATAAACCAAGCAGAATTAAAGGAATAATTCCATAAGGATTAAAATGATAAATCCCGAAGAAGATTGCTGTAACAAGTGCTGCATGAAACGGCTTAAGCTTAAACTCAAAACTTCTTTGTATGTATCCTCTGAACATAGATTCTTCGCAGATTGCAGGAACAACAGCAACAATAATGACAACAAAAATCTGTTCAAAAAGAGTATTGGCAGAAATTAAGCTTCCATAGGCTTGTTCCATCATATCGTTCAGAGAATCGACCAGTTTTTTTACCGAAGCTATAAAAGAAGAATTGTCGGCTAACCAGTTTATAAAATGAGTTTGTAAATAAAGATAAGTTTGAAGAAGCGGTGTAAGAATAATTATTCCCGCAACAAAAAGAAGAATCTCTTTCCAGTGAGGGATCCTGAGCCTGAAAATTGCCGGAATATTATTATAAAACATTTTACTAAACAACAACGCAGGTAAGAGAATAAAAAGAATCTGCCCTGCCATTGTCATAAGCCGCATTGAATTAACGGGAGCGTTTTTTACATCCAGACCGAAAATAATTATTGTAAGGAGTCCACCCACTA
>CAZUOC010000286.1:0-4062 GCA_964622335.1 uncultured Ignavibacteriaceae bacterium | reverse complement strand
TTAAAGATTTATTAAGTACTGCGGACAAATGGCTCAACGGCTATCAGCAAATAGATGACATAACCTTTCTTGTTATTAAAATAAAATAGAGAAATTATTAATAGTGCAAGAAACTTCATTATTTAGAGAGTATCTCAAGATACTAAATGTTCAGGTAAAGAAACCTGGAATGGTTACTCTTAAAGAGATAATAAGTAGTCATTTAAGGCACATTCCGTTTGAAAACATTTCTAAATTATATTATAAAAAAATTTGGAGACTAAACTATATACCAACCTTTGGACAGTACATAGAAGGAATAAGAAAATATAATTTTGGTGGAACCTGTTATTCGAATAATTTTTATTTCAATCAGCTTTTAAAATATCTTGGTTATAAAGTTATTTTATGCGGTGCTGATATGAGTTCTCCCGATGTTCATATTGTTAGTATTGTAACTTTAGAAGATCAGGAATACATTGTCGATGTAGGTAATGCTGCACTATTTTTTGAACCATTGCCCAGAGGTCTTTCAACGGAGTTTCAGATTAATTTCGGGAATGATAAATACATTCTTCTTCCGAAAGATGAAAATGGTTTTTCTAAAATGAAATTATATAGAAACGGTACTCTAAAACATGGTTACACTGTTAAACCATATTCAAGAACAATTTCGGAATTTGACCAAGTGATAAAATCTTCATTCGATTTGACGGCAACTTTTATGAATGCCGTTTTATTAGTTTTGTTTGGTATCGAGGGAAATCGAAGCTCAATAGTCATCCATAACTTTTCTGTAACTGAGTTCATGGGGGGAAATTTTGAGAAAAGGATGTTGGCGAATAAAAATGAACTTATTAAGGAAATAGAAAATAAATTTAGGATCCCGAAAAAAATTGTTGAGGAATCATTAAGCCAAATTTCAGATTTTAAAGATGCCTGGGATTGATATTTCTTTTTACTAATTTGCTTTAATAAAAAAATAACTGGAATTTTGTAGTAAATATTTAGTCTTTCTCATGAGCAGGGGAGAAAAATGTTTCATATAGTGTTACTTCAGTATTTCCGAGATTTTTTTACACCGCTTATTTTTTCAGCTAAAGTAATTGAAATGAGGGGTAATTTGTAGTGAGTATGAAAAAGTCTTTATACATCGCGTTTCTTTCAATGATGATGTTCAATAATATCTTTGCTCAGACGGGAATATTAAACGGCAAAGTAACAGATGTTTCCAACAGCGAGCCTTTGATTGGTGTAAATATTATTGTTGTTGAACTCGAGAATACGGGAACCACAACAGATATGAATGGTTATTTTGAAATAACGCTGCCCGTAGGAAGCTATTTACTTAAGGCAAGTTTAATTGGTTATTCCGCAGTTGTAAAAACAGATGTCATTGTAAAATCCGGGACCGAGGAAACGGTTAACATACAGCTTTCAGCTACCGCACTTGAGCTCGAACAGGTTACTGTTACAGGAGATTATTTTGATAAAGCAATAACAGAAAATAATTTAAGTACTGTAATTCTTGGGCAGGAGGAAGTACGTCGGTCTCCCGGTTCTGATCAGGATTTTCAACGAATCCTTCAGGCAATGGCTGGAGTTTCTTTTTCCACAGATCAGACAAACGAATTGCTTGTAAGAGGAGGTTCTCCAAATGAAAATCTTACAGTTTTCGATAATATGGAAGTTCATTCCACTAATCACTATCCGAATGAAATGAATTCCGGTGGTCCTATTAATATGATTAATGTTGATTTAATTGAAGATATTCATTTCTCAACGGGCGGATTTATTTCCAAATATGGGGATAAATTATCTTCCGTACTTGTGGTTAATACGAGAGAAGGAACACGGCTTCGTAATCTTGCTGCAAATGTTAATCTTTCTATGGCTGGATATGGAGCAATCCTGGAGGGGAAAATAGGCAAAGGGCAAGGTTCCTGGATTTTATCTGCAAGAAAAAGTTTTATTAATCTTATTGCAGGAAGTTTTGGGCTGACCTCAATTCCATATTACTATGATCTTCAATTTAAGGCTGCGTACGATCTTTCATCAAATCAAAAACTATCCTTATCGGGCATTTACGGCAACGATAAAATTGATGTTGAAGGAGAAACTGAGCATACAAATTTTAACTTCGCCAACTCAAAGGACTCGGTTGAAATAGAAAATATTCTTGTAAAACAGCACCAGTATGCAGTTGGATTATCGCTTAAAAGTTTGTGGTCAAATAACTTTTATTCTCTCACGACGCTTTTTACCAACAGTTATTTTTCGAATGTAGATGTTAGACAAGATTATACAGAAAGATCTTATAACAGCGCAGGTGAAGTAAGTGATACAAAGTTTCTTCACAGGAGAAGAGTTTTTAAAGTAGATGGGGATGATGGTGTAACAGCATTAAAGACTGAATCCGTCTGGAATATAAATGACTGGAATGAAATTAATTTTGGGGGTTCCTACAAAACAGGAAATTTCAACCAGAAAATTTATGTAGATGCTGATACAGCGCGGTACGATTTGAATAGAGATGGAACTTTCGACGCTACAATTTCTCAACCTCAATCTGAATTCTCTGTAAATTATGAATTATTTGATCATTTTAAATACTATGTTTTTATAAATGATAAAATAAAATTGTTAAATGAGAGAATTTTAATTAATGCCGGACTACGTTACGATTACTTTTCATATAGTGACAAAGGAAATATCAGTCCCCGCTTTTCTGCGTCATACTATATTCAGCCAAACATTACAAGCCTAAATTTTTCTTACGGTGAATTTTATCAGAATTTATCTTATCCCGAATATGGAGACAGGTACAATACTGAAATAAACAGGTACCTTGAAAATTCTCACGCAAGACACTTTGTCTTTGGAGTTGAGCATATTCTTGGCGATGGATTAAAGCTTAATCTTGAAGGATATTTGAAAAAGTATGATGATATTCCGGTTGACGAAAAGTTTATTCATTTCAATGCTAGAACATTTCGCTCTGAGAAAAAACTCAGTATTGGAAAACAAACGACCTATGGAATTGATTTATCGGTTCAGCAGAAGTTTGTAAAAAATATATACGGTACTTTAGCTTTTTCGAGAATGTGGAACAAGTTTGATGATCCTCGAATTGGTTATGAAGGAAATACTTTCCAATCGGATTATGATTTCCCTTATGTCCTAACTCTTATTGTAGGAAAAAGATTTAAAGACTTAAGGAGTGAAATGGATGAATTGCCTATCTATCTGAAAATTCCTACTTACATTTTACCTTTCTCGGATGATATGGAAATAAGTATAAGGTGGCGCTATGCAAGCGGCAAGCCATATACGCCACGTGAATACGTAAATTACGAACAACATAGAGAAGGAACTGTAAAATGGAGTCCCGGCTGGTGGGTGGAAACTGATCATATAAATGGTGCAAGATATCCCGACTATCACAGGCTCGATCTTGCATTTAATAGCAGGTATAATTTCAGTTCATGGACGTTATCGGTCTTCTTATCATTACAGAATATTTATAACAGGAAAAACATCGCTTTTTACCAATACATCTCGGATGGAACTACTGAAAATGTTTACCAGTTTTCTTTTCTTCCAGTAGCTGGAATTGAAATTTTGTTTTGAAATTATTTTGTACAGTTTTGAATAGTCATAAGCCGGAAATTTCTATACTGATCTTTTAATAGTTAAAATGGAAATTTAACCGTTGAAATAATTTCAATATTGAATATGCAAAAGTAAGTTTAAGTTAGTCATTGTCAAATTCAGGGGATTTGATATTTAGCAGGGGAGTGCTAACAATTTCTCCCGGTAAAATCTAATCCCAGCTTTTTAGTAGCAATATTTTAAGAGGAAGTTATAAAAACTTTTTGTTTTGTAATAATAGAAATTATGACAGCAAAAATTTTTCGTCTTATAGTTTTATCTCTTATAATTTTTCCCATTATTGTACTATACTTAGGATGCGGCGGGAGTTCGTATCTTTTTCCTGAACCGGGAAAAAATCCTTCTGCTGATTCTTATGTTTCAGAAGTTGGAACATTTAAAACTTATTCCCGTGAATACCCCGCTGATTTT
>CAZUOC010000285.1:0-4066 GCA_964622335.1 uncultured Ignavibacteriaceae bacterium | reverse complement strand
AGCAACCAAACTGATGCTTGATTCATTTTCTATATTTTGAATATAAACCTCACTATTCTCCTTTTTTATATATCCATTTGACAAACCTAGAGGCTAAAATATTTCATTAGTACATTCTTTTTAGCCATATAAAGAGGAGGTTTTAACTTTTCCCATCATATGCCCTATTATATATACTTATTCCTTGAATAATATAAAAATGATAGGCGCCCCCGGGGTGCCACAAACTACCACTTCGTGACAGTAATACTTATTTCAAAATTATCTTCACTAATTCAATATCATCTTTGGAAGTAACCTTAAAATTAAACACTGAGCCTTCTACAATATTTGCTTTAATTCCAATTCTGCTTACAAGCATAGATTCATCGGTTCCGTAATAATTTTCTTTATAAGCTTTGTCCATTGCTTTTTTCAAATCCTTATACTTAAAAACCTGTGGAGTCTGAACATAATAAACTTCATCACGGTTAAGGTATTCTTTTACTCTGGCTTTCCCTTTTACAAGAGTATCTTTTGCTATACTGCAGACAAGTGCATTTCCTTTTTTCTTTGCAGTATTTATAGCCGAAGTTAAAACATTTGCGGGGAGTAATATACGGGCGGCATCGTGAACGGCAACAAGATCATTAGACGAGGGAGAAGATATAGAACAGAGAGCATTATAAACAGAATCCTGTCTCTCTCTCCCCCCTTCGACAATTGAAACAACTTTTGATAATTTATATTTAGTAACTAATCTTTTAAGCTTCTTAAAATATAACGGGTCTGCAGGAATTATAATTTCATCAACAAGTTTGCATTTCTGGAAAGTTTCAAGTGTATAAACAATAAGTTCTTTCCCGTTTATCTTAAGATATTGCTTGGGAGTTTTTATGCCGCTGCGTTTACCTTTCCCTCCTGCAGGAATTATTGCATACACTTTCATATGATGAGCATTGCATCGCCGTAGCTTAAGAACCTGTACTTTTCCTTCAAAGCTTTCTTATAAGCTTTCATGATAAATTCTGTACCAGCAAAAGCACATGCAAGCATAAGCAGTGTCGATTCTTCTGCATGAAAATTCGTTATAAGCTTATCAACGATTTTAAAATCATAATAAGGATAAATAAATTTGTCTGTCCATCCCCTGCTCGGTTTTACTCTTCCTTCTGCAGTAACACTCGTTTCAAGAGCACGCGTAGAGCTGGTTCCTACAACAATGATTTTTTTCTTTGCTTCTAAAGCTTTATTTATCAACTCGGAAGATTTAGCAGTGATCTCATAAAATTCCGAATCCATTTTATGCTTGGTAAGATCTTCCACCTCAACAGGTCTGAAAGTTCCGAGCCCGATGTGCAGAATAACAGGAACAATAGTTATTCCCTTAGTCTTAATTTTAGCAAGCAATTTGGATGTAAAATGAAGTCCTGCAGTAGGAGCTGCAACTGAACCATCGACCTTTGCAAAAACAGTCTGGTAGTTTTCTTTATCTGCAGCTTCTGGTTCTCTTTTAATATATGGCGGAAGAGGAGTCAAACCAATTTTTTCCACTGCCTTAAAAACATTATTCGGCTGATTAAAACGAACCGTCCTTCCTCGCGAAGTTGTATTATCAATAACTTCACACCATAGTTTATCATTAAAATAAATCTTGTTCCCGATCCTTACTTTTCTTGCGGGATCGACAATAACATCCCATATACTTTCTTCTGCATTAAGTTCCCTGAGCAGAAAAACTTCGATCTTTGCATTTGTCTTTTCCTTTTTACCGTATAGCCTTGCCTGGAATACTCTTGTCTCGTTAACCACAAGTACATCCCCTTTTTCCATATAATCTACAACGTCGCTGAACTTTTTATTTGTGATTTCCTGTGTTTCTCTGTCAAGAACCATAAGCTTGGCTCTGTCTCTTGGAGAAACCGGGTGCTTAGCAATCGCATTTTTAGGAAGATTGTACTTGAAATCTGATAACTTCATTTGTGTTCCTTTGTTTAACTCTTAATATTAAAGCGGAGAGAGTATTCCCTCCGCCTTTTGTTTTTTAATGATTATTTCTTCTTAGAAGATTTTTTTTTTACTCTTTCCGGATTTTCCTTTTTTGCCTTTCATTTCTCTAACAACTGCTCTTGCTGCTGCAAGACGTGCAATCGGAACTCTGAATGGAGAACAGCTTACATAGTTGAGACCTGTTTTGTGGCAGAATTCCACTGAGTCAGGTTCTCCGCCATGTTCGCCGCAGATACCTACTTTAAGATCAGGTCTTGTTGATCGTCCTTTTTCCGTTCCCATCTTTACTAATTGTCCAACACCTTCAAAGTCAATTACTTCAAAAGGATCATTTACAAGAATATCATTCTGAACATAAAGCGGAAGGAATTTTCCTGCATCGTCTCTGGATAATCCGAAAGTGGTTTGTGTAAGATCGTTTGTTCCAAAACTGAAGAACTCTGCATTCTCTGCAATTTTATCAGCAGTTATAGCAGCTCTCGGCAATTCGATCATTGTTCCCACAAGATATTTTACTTTCTTTCCTTTCTCCTTAATAACATCTTCAGCAACTCTTCTTGCAATCTTTTCCTGCAATTTGAATTCGTTGATGTGACCTACAAGCGGTATCATTATTTCAGGTTTTACTTTTATTCCTTTTGCAGCAACGTTGCAGGCAGCTTCCATAATTGCACGAACCTGCATTTCAGTTATTTCAGGATAAATGATTCCGAGCCTGCATCCTCTGAATCCGAGCATAGGATTGAATTCGTGAAGACTCTCTATCTTGGCTCTTAATTTACCTTCATCTATTCCTAGACTTTGCGCAAGCTCTGTGATTTCTTTATCTGCATGAGGTAAGAATTCATGCAAAGGAGGATCGAGAGTTCTTATGGTTACAGGGCGACCTTCCATAACTTCAAAAATTCCTTCAAAATCTCCTCTTTGCAGAGGAAGGAGTTCATCAAGAGCTTTCTTTCTTTCTTCAACTGAATCGGAAACGATCATCTTTCTTACGGAAAGAATTCTGTCTCCGCCGAAGAACATATGTTCAGTTCTGCAAAGACCAATACCTTCAGCACCAAAAGCGATTGCATTTGCAGATTGATCCGGCTGATCGGCATTAGTTCTTATGTTGAGTTTTCTCAGTTTATCAGCCCATTTCATTAAGCTATCGTAAGTACCAAATACTTCCGATTCTTCTGGCTTAAGAGTTTTTGTGATAAGGACCTGTATAACTTCTGAAGGCTTTGTTTCAAGTTTACCAACGATAACTTCACCGGTTGTTCCATCAATTGAAATATAATCGCCGGCATTAACTACAATTCCACCTTTTCCATCAACTGTTATCTTACCTTCTTTATAATTTATTTTTAATGAACCGCAGCCGGCGACACAAACTTTACCCATTTGTCTTGCAACAAGTGCTGCGTGTGAAGTCATTCCGCCTCTTGCCGTTAATATACCTTCGGAAGCGTCCATTCCTTTTATGTCTTCGGGAGAAGTTTCTATTCTTACAAGAATAACAGGATCCCCTTTCGCTGCCATTTCAACTGCATCCTGGGCACTTAAAGCAACTTTGCCGGAAGCAGCACCAGGACCAGCATTCAATCCTTTGGCAAGAAGCTTTCCGCTATCAATTGCTTTTCTTTTTTGTTCAAGATCGAAGATAGGTCTTAACAACTGGTTAAGCTGGTTCGGTTCAATTCTTAATATTGCTTCTTCTTTATCAATTAATTTTTCTTTCACCATATCAACAGCCATTTTAATAGCAGCAAAGCCGGTTCTTTTACCAACGCGGCATTGAAGCATCCATAATTTTCCCTGCTGAATTGTGAACTCGACATCCATCATATCTTTATAATGTTTTTCAAGAATTTTTCTTATCCCATCGAGTTGTTTATAAATTGTAGGGTTATCATCTTTAAGATTTTTTATGGGCAAAGGAGTTCTTGCACCCGAAACAACATCTTCTCCCTGTGCATTAAAAAGATACTCGCCGTAAAAAACATTTTCGCCTGCAGCAGGGTCCCGTGTAAAGGCAACACCTGTTCCTGAATCTTCGCCCATATTTCCAAATACCATCGACTGAACATTA
>CAZUOC010000284.1:0-4074 GCA_964622335.1 uncultured Ignavibacteriaceae bacterium | reverse complement strand
GTTGCTATAAGGATTATTGATACAGGTATCGGAATTTCAAAAGAAAATCATAATCTGATCTTTGAAGAATTCCGTCAGGTTAGTGAAGGTTTTGAAAGAAATTTTGAAGGGTCCGGTCTAGGATTAAGTATTACAAAGAAATTCATTAAAAAACTACAAGGTAACTTAACTATAGAAAGCGAGTTAGGAAAAGGGAGTACTTTTACAGTGAGATTGCCGCTCTCAGAGGATTTGGCTGGCATAACATTTAATGAAGTTAAGGCTGGAGAAGTAGAAGAAGAAGTAGAGAGATTGGATTATATTCCATCCGTACTAATAGTTGACGACGATGAAAATATAAATCGAATTTTAAGGAATTATTTAAAGCCAAAATTCGAGGTAAGTCGTGTGCAAAATGCCTACGATGCCATAGAACTTGTAAAACAAAAAAAATTCGATGTGATTTTAATGGATATAAATCTTAAAAAAGGTATTGACGGAAAGCAGGCTACTCAGGAAATAAGAAAAATACAAGGCTATGAAAACACTCCTATTGTTGCATGTACGGCTTATGCACTGGTTGGTGACAAAGAGGAATTTCTATCTGCAGGCTGCAGCCATTATCTTTCAAAACCTTTCAGCAAAGAAGAAATTCTATTTTTATTAGATGAAATATTTCAAACTTAAGATTAGTTTTTAGTAACTATACAGAATAGAAGTTCTAATAAAATTTTATCAATTACTAACTTTAATCTGTTGCTTTCCTATATAACACCTTTTTTTAAAATTATATTTGCATATTGAGCTGACTCACTAGTGGCGATTATTACATAAGCTTTTTTCGCTCTTTCATAGAATTCGAATCTTTCTATAAATTCAAATGCTTTAAATGGTTCTCCGCTTTTCTTTAAAATCTTTTTATACACATCCCAGATTACTGGCTTTACTTTATTTCCCTCAACTACTTGCATTAATCCCGCTGGATTATCAACATAAGTATCTAAGGGAAAAAATTTCAGAATAGCTTCAAGAATTTCGGGTACATTAACACCATCAAGGCGAACGAGACGTTGTGCAGTTGATACTGCCGGAAAATTTCCATCGGCAATAACGAGTTCATCACCGTGCCCCATTTCCATTAATATTTTTAATAAGTCCGGCGATAAAACTTTAGGAATATTTTTTAACATTTTATTATACACCAACTATAATTATTGTGTTTCGATATTTACAGATTCAGGTAAATCTTTTTTTGAAACGAAAATTGAAAAATAAAGAATAACTATGAAACAAATCATTGGAACTAAATAAGACAATTTTATGCTACTTGTTGAATCTGAGACCTGTCCTTGTAATGCTGTAAGTAATGCACCTCCTAAAATTGCCATAATTAACCCGGAGCCGCCAAGCTTTGTATCTTCTCCTAATCCTCTAACTGAAAGCCCGAAGATTGTTGGGAACATTAAAGACATACACCCGGAAATTCCTACTAAAGCATATACACCTGTATAACCACTTCCCAAAATAACAATCAATGTAAGCAGCATTGCTAAAGATGCGAGAAGCGATAACAACTTTGATGGAGACATATAACGCATAAGCCATGTACTGATAAACCTTGAAGCAGCAAAAAGAATCAGTGATGCCAGATAATATGAAGATGCTTGCTCTTCATTAAGATTTAGTTCTCTCATCACATATCTTATAGTAAATGACCAGACACCGATTTGCGCACCAACATAAAAGAATTGTGCAATAACTCCCCACCTGTAATGCCGTATTTTTACCAGCCGCTTAAAAGTATTTCCAATTTCTAACTTACCGCCCTTGTCAAAACCTTTAGGCATTTTTATAATTGCAATAGCTATCCAGATCAATATTAATAAAAATGCTACAGCAACGTATGGACCCATTACTGCAGTTAATTCCTGAGCCCGAATTTGTTTTAACTGGTCAACGCTCATTGAAGCTCTTTGGCTTGCACTTGCCTGGTTAAGATGTGAAAGAATGAAAACCTTACTTAAAAAAATTCCGGCTATTGAGCCGAGGGGATTAAAAGACTGGGCAAGATTTAATCTTCGTGTTCCCGTCTCTGGTGGTCCCATAGCAATTATATATGGATTACACGAAGTTTCTAAAATAGATAACCCGCCTGCCAGTATATAGAGAGCAGCCAGAAAATGAAAATAATTCATCGTGATACTTGCAGGATAAAAAATTAATGAACCAAGAATAAATAAGCCTAAGCCTAATAATACTCCTGCTTTGTAACTGAACTTTTTAATAAAAATTGCAGCCGGAAGTGCCAAACAAAAATATGATCCGTAAAAAGCAATTTGTATCCAGGAAGTTTGAAAATCACTCATACTCATGATCCTCTTAAAAGCAGCAAGAAGAGTATCAGTCATATTATTGGCTAATCCCCACCAGGCAAAACAGCTTGTTAGCAAAATAAATGGCAGAAGTATTTTACGTGGAACGAGTTTGGTTAAGACTTCAGAATTATTGCCCTGGTTTTCACTCATAATTTTTTCATTTATTGTGGATTTATTTAATTAAAAAAACCGTTGTGCTTAAAGGTCCTTGTGCGCCAATTACTAATGATTGTTCGATATCTGCAGTTTTAGAGGGACCGGAAATAAAAACTCCATAACCTTCATCAAATGTAGATAATCTTTCATAGGCTTCGTGCATATTTTCTACAATATGTTTTTCATTCAATATAAGAACAAGATGCAATGTAATGAAAGGAATTGAACGATGAGAAATATTTTTATCTGATATCCACACCGCACCGTTTTCTGCGACACCGAACTGGGCATCTAAAATAGCTATTTCAAGTTTGTCAAGTTCTTTTGCAGAAGAAGTTTCCAAAGTATTAATTGTTGCAGAGTTTATACTTTCTGAAAGAGAAATACTATTACTAAAATTTTTAAATAAATCTTTAATATGAAAAGAAACATCATTTTTATCTCTTGCTATGATAACTTTTCCACCTGTTGCTTTAGTATTTTCTATGAATAATCCTTTAAAATTATTTCCTTCTTTAAAATTTCCCCTGTTCACAACAGGAAGTGCTGTTAAAGCCGGCTTATTCTTTTTTATTGTATTTAAAATATTTTCCCTGCTCATCACATTCTGTTCTTTTTATACCATTCTATAAAAGTATTTTGGGGCACTTCCGGTAAAATTCGCTTTTTGTCCATCCTTTAACAAAACTGTTAATATTTTGTCTCAGATGTTTTCGTGCTTCTCTGTCAGATAAACCTCACCGCCTCCGGATAATTCCGTCTTAAGATAATGATGAAATAGTTCATCTATCTCTTCTCTTTTTTTATGAATTGCAGGCATCACAATATGGCTGGGAGGTTCTTTTGCTAACTGTACTATTCTTTCGCCAAGATCAGTATCAACAATATCAATTCCTTTTTTCTCCTGATAGTGATTTAATCCATATTCCTCAGTTAACATTGATTTGCTTTTAACAACATTCTTAGCAATATGTTCATTTAGAATTTCAAAAACTATTTTGTTATGTTCTTCTGCATTAGCAGCCCAATGAACCTTTGCTCCGTTGTTCATAGCTTGTTTTTCAAACCGGACAAGGTATTCATCAATTCCTGAAGCAATGTTTCGTAGTACTTTCCAACCTTTGACTTTTAATGCAGCACCATTTCGTTTTTGTCTTACAAACCAGAGAGATTTATCATGCCAGTTTACACGTTCTTCATTTTTATTAAATAATGTGGCTGCTTCTGAATGATTAATCATTAATTACTGTTATTTAATATTTCAATTAGATGTTTAACTTTTATTGGTAATTTTCTTTTTCTTATAATTCCTTCAAGATGCATAAAATTGATTAATGTAACATGGAATAAAAAGTCCTATTGTCATTTAAAAGATAGTTTTTAATAAATCCAGTTTTTATTACCGGCTAAAGTTCTGTCAAGATGAACATAACCACCATCAACAAAAAGATATTGACCGGTAATGTGAGATGCCTGATCTGAAATCAGGTAAATTACCATTGAAGCAATTTCTTCTTTAGTTGTCATCCTGTTTTCTAGCGGAATATTTTTAATTATTTCTGAT
>CAZUOC010000283.1:0-4081 GCA_964622335.1 uncultured Ignavibacteriaceae bacterium | reverse complement strand
GCAAATTGAGCTCTAATTTCCTGAGACTGAAATATTAATAAGAATAAGAGATCCAATATTAGAGTACGTTTTAATAAAAATAATTTCGAATCATTCATATCTTTTTCTGCTATCTATCTATTGCCCGGTATAAGCTAATACGCCGGGCTAATATTAATCGTATCTGTAAAACCAGTTTTATAAATTTCAAATGTTGCTATTTCAACAACATCATTTTAACTGTATTTACATAAGATCCTGCAGTAATTCTCAGGAAATAAATTCCTGAAGCAACACTGTTGCCTGAGTTATCATGCGCGTTCCAGGAAACAATATGAAGTCCCGCTTCCTGTTCCATATCCGAAAGAACTTTTACAAGTCTTCCGGTTATATCGTAAACCTGAAGTTTCACATTTGAACGCATAGGAATATTATATTGAATTGTAGTAATCGGATTAAACGGATTAGGATAATTTTGCGAAATAGAATATTGACCGGGGACTATTACATTATTATCAACTGAAGTAATAAGGTTCGGAGGATCTTCAATTGTTAAACTATCTAACATCCATGGTAATTCTGTAAGTTCATAAGATGCTGGCCAGGTTGTCGGTTCAATAGAAGTAGGATGAACATATTGATAGTACCTGCGTCCTCTGATCGCACTACCGCTTCCGTTTGTTATTTCGCCGCTTGGGGACGTATAAACTATTCGATAACAAAACTGGTAGAAAGTCGGAGGATTTAAATCCCAGGAGCCGGTATATACTAAATCCTGATCCGGATCCTCAAGTAAAATACGGTTATCGGTGCCGTACATAGATAATCCCTGGGTTATAGGTGTCATACAGCCATCAAATTGAACATATACGGTATCTATTCCCGGTCGGAAAAGAGGATTAGTCGGATTTTCATTTATGTCAGTAGCCGGTGTCATATCGATTTTAAAAGTAACTGTAATTGGTGTTGTTATAACACCTTCAGGTGGAATGCTGTTAAAAAATTGCTGGGGATATCCAAAATCACCTACAGGATATTGTTGTGATTGATCTGTATAGGTATAATTTCTATCTGCACCTCCTGTAACACCGGGCTCTTCCCAACCATCTGTTAACATTAAACCGGGAATATAATTGGGATTACCATCGGTTGTATCTACTCTTGATGTATCCCAATCAATATAATATTTGTATGGTAAAACTTCTCCTTGGAATTGTGTAAACGATTCTACTTTATTCCATTCTTGAAGACTAGGAATATATATCATCTTAATCATAGTTGGCTCTGTATCAAAATCAAAACCAGTAGGCGGCCATCCCTTAACACCGGTAATAGCAACTTTATCACCGAGTGAAGGATCAAATAAACCAGCGAGCTGCAATGCATCTAATTTTAATCTGAAAAGAATATGCGCGCTTGTAGGATCCATACCCGACGGTGCACGATCATTAAAATAATACCAATGAATTGTAGTATCGTTAGTACCAGAGAATGTAAATGATCTATTACCGGGAGGATCACCTTCCCAGTTATCGGGTTGAATAACAAATTTAAATTGCTGTTCTGTAGTACCAGCAATAATACTATCTTTAGGAATATATGCTACTCCAGATTGAAAAGAACCGGAATTAACGCTATTAACTTCTTGTGAAAGAGTTTCAATTGTAATCCAATCCGGTGCACCACCAAGAGGTAATCCACCCCTAACATCTACAAGTTGTGTTGCCGGATCAAAAATTACTCCCCCCATATTAACTCTGAAATAAACCGCAACCATATCCTGCTGTGACTGAAAAGGACGCCAATATTGATCAACAGAACTCTCCCATCCATTATAATATTGCAGGGCTAGTGTGGTATCATTATTTCCAACAATAATAAATCTATTATTGTCATATGTTGCTCCTGTATTGAAAGGACCTTCCCATCCATCCCAGTGTGCTGTACCGTCTTCAGGATCCAAGTTAAACCCAGTCCAGAATTTAAATCTGATTACATCTCCCGGATTAGCCTGAAATGTAGCTTCCCAGTAGTCACCACCAATATTAGTAGCTATCACACCTGATGTATTATCCCATGTAAGTGTTGTACTACCGGTGGATTCTCCACGTACTTGAACAATATCTCCCGGGCGTAAAGTATCAAGACAAGTTGAGGTATTCACCCTCATTGTTATATTTACCTGTGCTTTTATTTGATTAGGTATTCCACTAATCCAAAAAACAAGGAAAAGAAATAAGAAAATAGAAGTAAGCTTTGTTCTCATTATTCCGCTCCTTTTATTTATGATAAGTTGATTGTTTTTCTCTAAAAAGAAGTCATTTTCATTTTTTATCAATTAAAATTTTATAATTAATGTGAATCTGTTAGAATCATTTAAATGAACAAAATTTTGGTAGGCATAATCAATTGAAAGTAATACATCACCAAATATTTTTACTTCATTTATGCTAAAACCGAACGCTAAGTCAGTTTCATTTTCCTTAAGAAAGAGATCTTTATATCCTGAACGCAATAAAACTTTATTATTAAGAAGACCGATCTCTCCGCCAAGATTAACGCTCTGAGAATTATCATTTGGGTTTATACCATCGGCAGAAAGAGTTAAACGAAAATCCTCTGTATTTATCACTTCACCCGATATTCCAATGCGCATTATCAAAGGCAGATCAAACTCATCTGTATTCAACTTGCCAACTATACTCTGGTTATTTCCTTCCTGGTCAGGAGCAATATCAACGCGTACATTCAGATCCTCGCCTGTCATCTGCATTTGAGTTCCAAAATTTGATATGCTTGCCCCAAGCCTTATTCCTGCAAATGGAGTCTCATATAATGTTCCAACATCGAAAGCCAAACCTGTTGCAGCAGAGTTAAAAATAGTTTCCCTGATATACTTGAAAGTCCCGCCTATTGAAAAACGGTCCGTCAAATAGCGGCTATAAGAAAATCCTAATGCAAAGCTTGACGCCGTAAATGTTTCACCTGTTCCCATAGGTTCCTCAATGGTTGTAACTTTCATCTCATCTGTGTGTAGTATTGTTATACTTAATCCTAAAGTTCCTAAGCTTTCAACCGGCAAAACCAGACCGGCAAAATCAAAATAGATTCCCGGCATCCAGAGCGAATGATCAACTACCAAGGCATTTGAATTGATGGACGCTATCGCTGAAGGATTCCAATAGAGAGATGTTGGATCATTTATCATCGAGACAAATGAGCTTCCCATTCCCGAAGCATGTGCGCCAACTGGTATTCTTAAAAATGTGGCTGCTGAAGTTCCAACTTTTCTAATTTGCTGTGCTGAAACCGGATTTGAAAAAAGACCTGCAGCAAAAATTAAACTTAGAATAAAAACTTTTATCGGTATATTTTTTTTCATAGCATTCATCTCTACTTTATTATGGCAAATGTTCCGGTTTTTTGTCCAATTCCCGGAGCTTCTACGTGGTACACATAAATCCCATAAGCTATTTCAAATTTCTCATCGCTTAGCACATCCCAGATTTCAGTTCCATTTTCGAACGGTGAATCATGTTCAATCTTTTTTACCAGAGCACCACTGATGTTAAAAATCCGGATTGTACACTTGTTAGGAAGATTTATAAAATGGATTTCGCGAGGACCTCGTCCGCTTGTATATGTATTTCTTGGTTCCCACGATGCTGCAGATATATAAGGATTGGGCACTACTCTTATATTGTCCAAATCACTTTTTGCTTTAATATCGGAGATCGACGAACTTTTCATTATAAAGTTGTATGTATCATAAGTGAGGAAAGGTTTGTTAAGATAGATTGTAGCGGTATCACCAGCTTCAGGGTTTCTTCTTCCAACCAAATTGCCGGTTCTATTAAGATAAAATTGCCAGGTAAATTGCTTCATTCCCGATTGATCCTCTTCTAAAAAGTAAATGGCGTCTGTTTTCCCTGTTGAGTCAATGGTAAGTCTTCCGTCATTCCCATCATTTTCACTAAATACAAATTCTATCTCTTTATTTTGTGTAGTGTTTATAACCTTAAAGTTGACTGGTTTAGAAGGAAAATTAATGCCGAATAAGGAAGAATCCTTAGATGTTGCAATGCCTATATCTCCGAAAACA
>CAZUOC010000282.1:0-4082 GCA_964622335.1 uncultured Ignavibacteriaceae bacterium | reverse complement strand
TCTTCCATTTGGGGACCCAAAGCCCCGGCTTGTATTCTTGCTGTGTTTGAATCTTTATCAACACTTATAACTCTATCCATCAATTTCATATCAAGCGAAGCGATCATTCTTCCTTTGCCGTTATTAGCTTCGAGGCATCCGGCAATGTTAGAACCAGCACCGAAAGGAATAAGAACAACATCATATTCTTTTGCAGCTTTAATTACTTTTGCAATTTCATCTTCCGATAAAGGATAAATTATGCAATCTGGCGCCGCGTTTACTATTCCATGTCTTATTCTCCACAAATCCCTGAAGCTTTTTCCATAAGAATGAACAAGCCTGTCTTTTTTATCAAACGTAAATCGTTCAGTATCAATAATAGTTTTTACTTCATTGATAAATTTTTCATTAAGAGTTTGCTGAGGCAGTTCAATATCTTCAAATTTAATTGGAGGAGTAAGTGTCGGTTCTCCTTCGATGCCAACAACTTTTTCAATATAAGGCCAGAGTTCCGGTTTATCGGACATAACAAAATCTAATTTCTCACCACCCCATCCCCACCACTTCATTTGTTCAAGGTTAAGCATATTTTTAAGTCTCCATCAGTTCGTGAACTCTTTTTTCAAGCTCCTCTGTAATTTTTCGATAAGCATGAAAATTATTCGAATCATTCTCTTCTTTGCCCAAGAACTCCTTCGGGAAAATCGGCTTACCAATTTTAATTTTAATCCTTGAAGGTTTCATAAATTTTTTCCCCTTTGGCCAGGCATTAAATGATCCCCTGATATGAGCCGGAACAATTGGGAGACCTAGCTCGGCAGAGATCATTGCCGGTCCTTTTTTAAATGATTGAATCTTACCTGTTTTTGATCGTGTTCCTTCAGGATATATAATTAAATTGCGGTTGTCAATTTTTGTGAATTCTCTGCAAGCCGTTAGATAATCAATAATTGATTTTCTATCAGCATCCCGGTCGATTGGTATTAGGTTCATCAAAAGATTTAAATATTCTTTTCTTTTATCGTTACCGAAGAAATAATCTTTAGCTGCCATCATTGCAAAACTCTTAAAAGGCAAACCGGAAGCGACCATTAAAATTCCACTATCCATGTGGCTGTTATGATTGCTGCAAAAAATAAATGATGAAGACTTTGGTACATTTTCTCTTCCCGATACTTTAAGAGGACAATAGAAGGTAAAAAGAATTTTGCAGTAAATCTCAAAAATTTTCTTAATTGCTTTGCTAAGAAGAGTTGGTTTCTTAAGTACATGAGAATATTCGGGAGGAACGACAGAATTCTCCAGTTCTGAATGGAAACTGCTCACTCATTTTCTCCCGTACCTGGCATGTGCTGAAGCAAACTCATCTGTTATGATTGCGCCACCAAGAGATAACTCTAAGGCAAGAGCACAGGCGCAGACAATCTCAGCGAGCTTTCTGGAAGAATCTTTTCCAGTACAGCCCAAAAGCTCAAGATTTTTCCTGGCTTGTTTTAATTTTGTCCCTCCGCCAACAGTCCCTACTGTAATGGAGGGCATTGTAATAGTCGCATAAAGATCATCATTATTTCTTACTTCATAAGAAACGATTCCACCAGCATTTTCAACAACACTTGCTGCGTCCTGCCCTGTAGCCAGATAAATTGCTGTAAGTGCATTTGCCACGTGCATGTTCATTCCAAAAATTCCTGCTTCCTGTGAGCCGCGTGTGCACTGCCGCCAGCCATCGAAATATTGTTTGGCATTGACCCTTAAAACACGCCTGAGATATTTTCCTTTAATTAAAGCGCTTCCGACGACATAGTGGCTTCTTCCAAGAAGTAAAGATTTATAAGCAGGGTTTTTATCTCCGTTGAAGTTGCTTTCAATAAAATACCTGAAGCCGGAATCACATTTATAATTTTCTTTTATATAGTTACAGCCTTTATGAGTTGCTATTGTAACCATATTTTGTCCCGCAGCTTCACCGGTAGAAAAGATAAAATCAAGTATTACACTGTTTTGAGATGGATACTTATCTATTCTTAAAAGCTTGCCATGTTTGGTTGTTGATTCCGCCTCCCGTTTGATGCTTTCAAAATTTTGATCAACCCAATGGAGAAAAGGTTTGCTTTTATCAATATCATCAAAGATGAATATTGGTGATCTTGACATTTCCTGTTTTATGTGTCTTGTTTTAATTCCGTCAGAAAGATGGGTTAGGAAAAGTCCGCGTGTCATAGACATTGTTAATGTCCCTTCCAAAGTACAGAGAGGAACATAGAATTCTCCTTTAGCATAAGTGCCGTCAATTAACAGAGGTCCCGTAACTGCCAGGGGAAGGTGCATGAAACCGACATGGTTTTCAATAATTCCTCTCAGGTCGCCGGGTTCATCAGGTCCAATTTCATTAAGATGAAAACCGGTTTTCTCCTCTATCCACTTTTTTCTTTTTTCGGTATCTTCTTTTTTATACCCACGTGGAGGCAGCGTTCCACTCATCTAATAACCTGCTTCTTTGTGATTTTTTGTGAGGGTCATAAATTTATTTGTTTAATTTACTAAGAAATTCCAAATAGTAATATCAAAATAGAGCATTAATATATAATCTGTTTATATAAACTGCATTAAAATTTGGTAAAAATTGGTTGGTTGATGAAAATCGATTTTTAATTTGAAAAAGTAATTTTTACCCGGTGGAAGAAAAAAATTTATTTTGTTTGTTAATTGGAAACTAAATGGGGACCGCGTTATGGTTCTTATCGGTTGCCCCAAATGAGTAAAACAAAACAAATTGATACACTCTTAACTATTTCAAAATTAAGGATTTAGGGAGTATTGAAAATTGACATATGGCATAATTCATGTTTTTCAGAATCTACAGGAGGTTTATAAATACCTTCAAACTGTACAACAAATAATCAGAGATGACGATGTACATTGGAACCAAAATGGAAGAAGTCAGGCAGCTGATTAAAAAGGTTATTGAGCTGGAGTATAAAGATGCTCTTACAAAAGGGCTTCTAGACTCCAGGTCAATCTCCAATAAAATCTGGGATCTTCTTATTGATAAAGATGCTCTGCAGATTCCGGCACCTGAAGCCGCTTCCGGATGTTATGAAAATACTGAAGATTAAAATTGCGATTACAAAATCCGTTTAACTTCCCGATCATCGATAGGATGAGACTTACTAACTCAGCAAATAAGGAGTATATGGATGAGTTTAGGATTTGAAGCCCACAGGCTTTGTCAGAAATCCCTCCAATATTACAGCAGGGGAAACTGCAAAAAACTTCTCAACGATTTTAAAGGTGCTATAGCCGATTTCACAAAAGCGATAAAGTACAATCCCAACTTCGCCGAAGCATATTTCAGACGCGCTGAGATAAAAACTATTTTAAACAATAATGAAGGTGCAGTTGTAGACTATGTAAAGGCTATTGAATTGAACCCGGAATTGTCTGAAGCTTTTAATAAAGCAGATGAAATTAAATCCTGGAATGAAGAACAAATTTTTGTTAAAGCGGGATAGGGAAAGTATCTCTTTTCTTTTTTTTCTATGGGGCAAGAAGAATAAGTTTTTGGCTGACAAATCTCAAAGTATATCATATCTCTCAAAAATCAACTCTTAAATCCATATTGATACACAGTCATAAAATGCCTTGGTATCCGTTTTGTATCTCGTACAATAAAGGTTAATATATCGTTTTCTCAATAAAAGACTTTAAACTATTTAATTAGTTTGCAAGCAATTAGCTTATCGTTAAAAGCGTGAGATATCTTCTCACAATTTTTTCAAAGGTAAAAAGGGGCTATACTGGGAATTATTACTGAGAAAAAATTTCTTTCTCAGAATTTTACAGGGGAATTAATGGTAAAAGAGTAGATGCCAAGGCACAGAGTTTTGATTTGAAACAATACGGAGCAAGTATGAATAAGATTTATTATTTTTCCAGGGCAAATCTTAAGTATATTGAAATAAAGCATTTCAAATATAAGTTAGCAACATTTGTTGCTATTTTCGTTGTAGTAATATCATTGATCTTATTCGGGGGTTATTCATATACATTTCCACTCATTAATAGTAACCGTGATATCAACTCACTTAAGAATACAAACG
>CAZUOC010000281.1:0-4093 GCA_964622335.1 uncultured Ignavibacteriaceae bacterium | reverse complement strand
TTGACTTGGAAGAACTTCAAAAGACACAGCATTTTACAAAGCCGCCGGCAAGATTCACAGAAAGTTCTCTAATAAAAGAATTAGAAAGCAGAGGAATTGGGAGACCGAGCACTTATTCATTAATTGTAAGTACTATTCAGGATAGAAAATATGTTGAACAAACTGACAGGAAATTAATCCCAACAAAACTCGGTATGCGGGTAAACGAGATTCTTGTTGAAAATTTTCCTAATATAATTAATGAAGATTTCACTTCTCGTATGGAAAATGAACTCGACCAGATTGCCCAGGGAGATATAAATTACGTGAAAGTTTTGAACGATTTCTATTATCCGTTTTCAAATGCTTTGAAACTTGTCGAAGATAAGGTTGAAAAGATTTACTGCGATGTTTGTGGCAGTGAAATGGAAATTAAAGTAGGTCGTTATGGAAAATATCTTGCTTGCACAAATTATCCGGATTGTAAAAACATAAAATCGTTCCGTGAATTTTCGGCTGCAAGCAGAGAACCCGAATATACGGGTGAAACATGTGAGAAGTGTGGCAGCAGAACTGTTTATAGAGAAGGTAAGTTTGGCAGGTTTATCGGCTGTGAAAGATATCCTGAATGTGATTTTGTTAAAAACATAACTCTTGGAATTAGCTGTCCAAAATGTAAAAAAGGTGAAGTTGTAGAAAGAAAATCAAAAAGGAATAAAATATTTTACGGTTGTTCAAGATATCCCGATTGTGATTTTGTAAGCTGGTATAAACCGGTTCTTAATCCTTGTCCAAATGGTGATTCTGAATATATGCTTCAGCGTTACTCAGTTAAGAAAGGGAATTACCTTAGATGCCCGAACTGTAACGAGGAGGTTATTCTGGCTGAAGTAGAAGAAGTTGAAGAATAATTTTAATGTTGATTGAAAAAATCTTACAAGAATATCTTCGTTACCTGAAAAGTATCAGGCGCTACTCCGATAATACAGTAAAATCCTACCGCGCCGACCTAAGTGAATTCTCTTCTTATTGCCTGGAATATTCAAAAGAAGATATTTCAGAAATAAGTGAAAAGTTTATTAAATCATACCTGATGGTTTTAAGCGAAAGCGGAATAACAAAAAAGTCTATTTCTCGAAAAATATCTTCACTCAAAGGATTATTTAAGTTTGCTTATTTCAATGAATACATAAAATCTAATCCTGCTTCTGCTATTTCCGGTCCCAAAATACCGAGAAAATTACCGGAGGTTGCTTCTGTATCCGCTATATTGGATGCATACAAAGAGATCGATAAAGAAAAAGACTCTGAAATAATAAAAGCTATTTTTGAGATTCTTTATGGATGTGCAATTCGAGTAGATGAACTTTGCAAATTAAATTATGGCGATCTGGATCTGAAAGAACAAACATTAAGAGTTCTTGGCAAAGGCAGCAAAATGAGGATTGTTCCTGTTGGAGATAAATCTGTTGAGGTAGTAAATAAATATTTGAAAATAAATAAATTTAATGCTCCTTCTCTTCCTTTATTTACTACGGAAAAAGGGAAAAGAATTTATCCAAGGTTAGTTCATCGGTTAGTCAATAAATATTTGTCTTTGGTTACAGATTTAAAAAAGAAAAGTCCGCACGTTTTAAGGCATAGTGCTGCAACTCACATGCTGGATAACGGAGCCGATTTAAAAGCTGTAAAAGAAATATTAGGTCACGAAAATCTTTCAACAACACAGATATATACTCACGTTAGTGTTGAGAGATTAAAATCAACATATAAAAGATCTCATCCAAAATCTTAAATTTCGTAAGAGGTGAATAAAATGAACATCAGTATAACAGCCAGAAAATTCAAAGCACGCCAAACATTAAAAGATTTTATTCATGATGAAGTTTCGGGACTTAAAAAATATAATGATGATATTCTAAACGCCGAGGTAATTTTAAGTTACCTGAATTCAAAAGACAGCATTAAAAGCGCAGAAATAATTCTCCAGGTTCCGGGTCAAACACTAAGCGCAAATAAAGATTCCAGTGAATTTGAAAAATCGGTAAGCGCTTCAGTTGAAAAATTATCACGACAACTCAGAAAGCTTAAAACAAAAAGAACTTCAAAAGTAAAATGATAAAGATCGATCAGAAAGCTATTTCCCGGAAAGAGTCTATTACTGTAGAATATTTCTATAGTAATTCTAAAGATTTATTTCAACTTGAACTTTATTCAGATAATTCCGGATTTAACAAAAAGATACAGGAACAAAACTTACACAGACCAGGACTTGCACTTGCTGGTTTCGTAGATCTTTTCTCATTTTCCCGTGTTCAGGTTTTCGGAAACACTGAAATGCAATATCTTTCGAAATTAGATAAAGAAGAACGAATAAAAGCAATAGAAGGAATTTTTCAGTTCAATATTCCTTGTATTATTCTTACAGACAACAATAAACCTTTCCCGGAATTGCTTGAGCTTTCAAATAAATATGAGATCCCTCTTTTTGGAACTCCTTTTTCTACCACAAAGCTTGTATATCTGGTTACTGATTTTCTTGATGACCAGTTTGCTGAAAGAATATCAATTCATGGTTCCCTTGTGGATGTTTACGGAACGGGAATGTTATTCATCGGAAAATCAGGAGTAGGGAAGAGTGAAGTAGCTTTAGATTTAGTTGAGAGAGGGCATAGGCTCGTTGCCGATGATCTTATTATTCTTACTAAAAAAGGGGAGAGAATTCTTATGGGTTCAGGTACTAACCTGGCGAGACATTTTATGGAAATTCGCGGATTAGGAATTATTGATGTTGAAAAAATGTTTGGTATAAGAGCAATAAGATATCAGAAGAGATTAGAGATTGTAGTAGAACTCGAATTATGGGATTCCAAACGAGAATATACAAGAACAGGATTAGATGAGGAAATGGTCAGTATTTCAGGAGTTGATCTTCCTTACGTAAGACTTCCAATTCTGCCAGGTAAAAACATAACAGTAATTTCAGAAGTCATTAGCCTTAATTATCTTCTGAAGCATTACGGCTATAAAGCAGCAGAGAGTTTTAATGAGAGGTTAACAAAAAAAATTTCGGAAAAGAGCAAAGATGATTTGAGGGGTGTTGACTACTTTGAACACGATTTTGAATAACTTGTAACTACATCTTGACAAACATACCTAATATCTTTAAATTCGGCGTCTAAGTATGAAAAAACTATACTATTTCTCTAAATCAAAGCTTCAATTCATCGAGATAAAGCATTATAAAACAAAGCTTTCCCTTTATTTAGGTGGAGGCATTCTTTTCATTGTTGCTATAATTTTTTCAATATATTCTTTTGCTTTAGGTTTTTTCGGTGTAAACACCTACTCAACCTTAAGTAATGAGAATGATATGTTAAAGCAAAAGCTTGATAACGTTCTAACCAATTACAAGTCTTTGAATAATGAAATAGATAGTTTAATAAAAACAAATAATGATCTTAGAGTAGCAGTAGATCTTGATCCCGTTTCATCGGATGAACAATTAGTTGGTGTAGGTGGCGGCTCCTTTGATAATAAGCTTGATTTCCTTTCAGATAATTCCCAGTTAAAACTTCAAAAAGCATTTGATTATGTTAATGAAGTTTCAAGAAAAATAGATTTTGAGAGTAAGCAGTATATTGAGATCTCTAACAAGCTGAAAGAAAATAAATTACTTTTCCAATCAATCCCTGCTATAAAACCTTGTATGGGTTATATGGGAAGTCGTTTTGGTATGAGGATTCACCCTATCTTACATATAAGAAGAATGCATGACGGGGTTGATATAGTAACTAACAGAGGGACACCAGTTTATGCGGCAGGAAAGGGAAGAGTAGATTACGTTGGGCATAGAGGTGGACTGGGCATGGCTGTAGAAATAGATCATGGGTTTGGGTATAGAACAATATACGCACATCTTTCAAAGGCTTTGGTAAAAAAAGGTCAGAAGGTTACCAGGGGTGACTTAATTGCAAAAACCGGAAGTAGCGGTTTATCATCGGGACCTCATCTTCATTATGAAGTTGAACATGATGGCATTAAGGAAAATCCTGCTAATTTTTTCTTTGATGATCTTAATATTTTTGAAGTCTCTAAGCCTAAGAAAATAAAT
>CAZUOC010000280.1:0-4108 GCA_964622335.1 uncultured Ignavibacteriaceae bacterium | reverse complement strand
CAGAATGCCAACCAACATTCCTATCAATGCATAAACAAAAAGGGGATGGCTGTAATTATAAAACTCGCTTACATAGGCCATGAATTGAGCTTTAGAAAGTCTATAATGGATACCAATTAATACAAAATTCTTTTTAATAATCAAATAGAATAATAGACCAAGCACAAAAAACATAATATAATGATAATAAAAAAGATTCGCCAAACTCATTTTTTTTGTAATGAATAATGAGAGAGTCAAATGAAAGAAAATTTTTTTATAAAGAGTGATAAAATAAATAGAACTTTCTTATGTATCCTGTCCTTTTTACTTGTTGGAGTAGTTAATTCCAAAGATAATTTTGCTGCTCCTAATGATTCATATATAACAACAGAAAAAAGTGAAGGAGCTTTTACACTTTCAGAATCGGGAAATTCTGCCCCGGTTTATATTAGCTTTGCAGATTATCAGGGAGTTATTAAGGCTGTAAAAGATCTTCGGGAAGATATTTACAAGGTTACTAATTCCAAACCAGCACTTCTAACCGATATATCTTCTTCCAAAGAAATTATAATTATAGGAACGTTAGGCAAAAACGAATTGATTGATAAACTTGTCGGCGAGAAAAAGCTCAATGTTGAAGATGTAAAAGGGAAGTGGGAGACTTTTCTTATCCAAGTAATTGAGAATCCTTTGCCTGGCATTGAAAGAGCATTGGTAATAGCAGGAAGTGACAAACGAGGAACCATTTTCGGTGTTTATGATCTTTCCGAGAAAATTGGAGTTTCTCCCTGGTATTGGTGGGCAGATGTTCCTGTTAAAAAGAAAGATAATGTTTACGTTTTACCTGTCGCTTATACGACAGGAGAACCGAAAGTGAAGTACAGAGGCATCTTTATTAATGATGAAGCTCCTGCTCTTTCAGGTTGGTCTATGGAAAAATATGGAACAGTTCAATTCAATCACAAATTATACGAACATGTTTTTGAACTGCTGTTAAGACTCAAAGCAAATTTTCTCTGGCCGGCCATGTGGGGACGATCTTTTTTTGACGATGATTCACTCAATCCAAAACTTGCTGATGAATATGGAATTGTAATAAGCACTTCGCATCACGAACCGATGATGCGCGCTCACGTAGAATGGGAACGCTACGGTTCCGGTCCATGGAATTACGCAACGAACGAAAAAAATCTTAAGGACTTCTGGAGAAAAGGTATCGAAAGAATGAATAGTTATGAAAGCGTTATTACTTTAGCTATGAGAGGCGACGGGGATGAAGCAATGAGTCAAGATGCAAATGTTGGATTACTTGAGAAGATTGTAAAAGATCAACGTGAAATAATTAAAGATGTTACTGGTAAAAATCCTGAAGATGTGCCGCAAGTCTGGGCTTTGTATAAAGAAGTACAGGAGTATTATGATAAAGGTATGCGCGTACCGGATGATGTAACTGTATTATTGTGCGATGATAATTGGGGTAACATTCGCAAACTTCCTAAGTTAGATAGCAAACCACGTAAAGGTGGATTCGGGATTTATTATCATTACGATTACGTAGGCGGACCAAGAAATTACAAGTGGCTTAACACAAACCAGATTGAAAGAGTTTGGGAACAAATGCATCTTGCTTATGAATACGGTGCTGACAGGATATGGATTGTTAATGTCGGTGACCTTAAACCATTGGAATTTCCGATCAGTTTCTTTTTAGATTATGCATGGAACCCCGAAAAATATCCTGCGGAAAGTTTACCTGCATATTATCAAAACTGGGCTGCGGAACAGTTCGGAGAAAAATATTCTAAAGAGATAGCCGATATTATTTCTAAATACACAAAATATAATTCACGGAGAAAACCGGAATTATTATCTCCCAAAACTTATAGTCTGGTTAATTATCTTGAAGCGGAAACCGTTGTTAGTGATTATAACAAGCTTTCAGTACAAGCAGAACAAATTAATGAATCTCTTCCTCAAGAATATAAAGATGCATTTTACCAGCTTGTTTTATACCCTGTAAAAGCTTGTGCAAATTTGAATGAGCTTTATGTTACGGCTGCCAAAAATCATCTTTATGCAAAGCAGGGAAGAGTGGAGACAAATAATCTTGCAAAGATGGTTGAAGAATTGTTTGATAAGGATGCTGAATTTTCTCACTACTATAACAAAATTATGGCAAACGGTAAGTGGGACCATATGATGGACCAAACCCATATTGGGTATACTTACTGGCAGCAGCCTGACAAGAATAATATGCCAGAGGTAAACCATATTGAAATTCCTACAGAAGCAAAAATGGGAGTTGCTATTCAAGGTTCTGAAAACTGGTACCCTGAAGATAGTGAGTTAACCTTACCTGATTTCGATAGATTTAATCGTCAGGCATATTATATAGAAATATTTAACCAGGGAAGCACTCCATTTTTCTATTCTATTGAACCCGGTGAGCCGTGGGTTGTAATTACTAAAACGAGTGGTAAAATAAAAACAGAAGATAGATTATGGGTAAGTATAAACTGGGATAGAGTTCCTGATGGAGTGACTACGGTACCGATTACTATTACGGGATCAGCAGGAGATCAGGTTGTTGTAAATACTATTGTTAAGAGCCCGGTTCTTCCTGAAGGCACCGAAGTTCAAGGCTTTTTTGAAAGCAACGGTTACGTGTCTATAGAAGCTCCTCACTTTACAAATGAAGTTGATGGCGCCAAAGTTGGCTGGCAAATAATTCCAAATTTAGGCAGAACTCTTTCGGCCGTTACTCCTGTTCCCGTAATTTCTCCTGAACAGGTTCCGGGAAATAACAGTCCTCATTTAGAATATCAAACTTATTTGTTCAGTGATGGTGAAGTTACTGTTAAAGCATATTTTTCACCGACACTAAATTTTCATAACAATCCCCGGGGAATAAGTTACGCTGTTTCTTTTGACGATGAATCTCCGCAGATAATCAATATGACGTCAAATCAAAATCCCCCTGATTTGAACCGGGATCCAAAGTGGAATAGATGGGTCGCAAATAATATTAATATAGAAGAATCGAAACATAAAATTGACAAACCGGGAAAACATATTTTAAAATTTTGGATGATCGACCCGGGTGTTGTTCTACAAAAAATTGTTATAGATACAGGTGGACTTAAACCAAGTTACCTCGGACCACCGGAAAGTTTTAATTTATCTGTAAAAAATTGATTAGCCAGACTAAATATTTCTTAAAGAGAAAGTAATTTATATGAAAAAAGTAATAACACTCTTTATCTTAGTATTCATTTTAATAAAACCTTTAATACTCAGTGATTATATTTTAGATCAATATGTCGGAACTTAAGAGGTCAATCAACAATTGAAAGTCAATATTATAGAAGAAGATGATCATCTTGTCGCAGAAGCTTCTGGTGAGGAAAAATTAATTGTTAATGCTGAAAGTGAAACAGATTTTTTTGTTATAGGTCAATATTTAAAAGCTCATTTTAAAAAAGATAAAGATGGAAAGATCGTTGGGTTTCAGGAAGAACGGTATAATGGGAAACAGTCGTTTAAAAAAATAAATTAGTAAAATTTTAATAAAGAGTATAAGGTAGTTTGCTTTTATGGAGAGTAATTTATCAGCAATTTTATTATTGTCTTGTGGAGACAGGAGTGGATTGGTTTCCAGGATATCTCATTTTGTATTTGAACGAGGAGGTAATATTCTGGATTTAGATGAGCACGTTGACACAAATGAAAAACATTTTTTTGTTAGAATTTCATGGGATATGAAAAATTTTTCAATACCTGCTTCCGAGATTACCAGTGCGTTTGCACCTTTAGCAAAAGAGTTTAACGCTGAGTGGGAAATTAATTTTACCGGAAAGAATCTGCGTGTTGCGATATTTGTTTCTAAATACGACCATTGTATTCAGGAAATATTATGGAGACAGCGGCTTGGCGAGTTCAATATAGATATTCCATTAATTATTTCTAACCATGAAGATCTTAAACCTATTGCAGAATATTATGGAATACCGTTTTATGTTTTTCATATCACAAAAAATAATAAAGAAGAACAGGAAAAAAAGGAATTGGCTTTGCTTAGGGAACATAAAGTAGATGCCGTAGTACTTGCACGTTATATGCAGGTTCT
>CAZUOC010000279.1:0-4108 GCA_964622335.1 uncultured Ignavibacteriaceae bacterium | reverse complement strand
AATAGAAAAATCGCTTGAAGCTGTAAGACCTTTTTTACAGGCAGACAGCGGCGACGTTGAACTCGTTGATATAACAGAAGAAGGAATTGTAAAAGTGAAACTTACGGGTGCATGTAGACTTTGCCCTTTATCCGTCCTCACATTAAGAGCCGGAATAGAAAGGACTTTGCTTCGTGAAGTTCCCGGTATCAGAAGAGTTGAAGCAGTAGAACAATAAAAAAATATATGACTGAAATAACACCAAGAAAACTTAGTAAAATATTTTTGTGGACACTGGGAATTCTATTACTTCTCTTATTGGTTTACCTTTTGTCCGATATTATCATAGTTCTTATTATTTCAGTTCTGTTGATGTTCATATTCCATCCTCTTGTAACAACACTGGAACAGGAAGGATTTAATAGACTCGCTTCGACACTTTTTATTTTTATCGGAGTTGGTTTATTTGGTTATCTCGGTCTATCTTTTTTCATTCCGAGATTTACATTCCAAATGAATCAATTAATAGACACTCTCCACGTTTACTCACTTCATGATCAATTATTTAAAATTGAAAAAGAGATATATTCTTTTCTTCCGTTTTTCCCGCTTGGTGAATTATCAAAAAGAGTGGAAGATTTTATATCTAACCAGATTATAAATTCATTTGATTCCATATCAATCCTCCTATCGAGTCTTGTTTCTGTTATTGCAATACTTGTTATAGTACCTTTTATAACTTTCTTTTTATTGAAGGACAGTAGACGCATTCTCCAGGGAATTCTTCATGTTATGCCTAATAATTATTTTGAAATATCTTATTATATATTAAAGAAAATAAGTGTACAGATTGGGAGATTTGTAAGAGCCTGGATATTTGATGCAGCTTTTGTTGGAACTTCCTGCGGTCTTGGTTTCTACATTATAGGAATTGAAAATGCACTGCCTTTAGGTTTAATAGCAGGAGTTGGTCACCTGGTTCCATATTTGGGTCCCATTTTAGGAGGTGTGCCGGCAATAATAATTTCAATTATACAGTTCGGGGATTTGTCGCAGGTTCCATATATTATTTTGTTGATGGCTCTTGTTTATACATTAGACAATGGCTTTGTTCAACCTTTTGTCTTTTCGAAGAGCGTTGATATGCACCCTATTGTTATAATACTTCTTATAATTACAGGTAGTCAGTTATTCGGAATTTTGGGAATGCTGCTTGCAGTACCAACTGCTGCTGTAATCAGGACGCTTACTAAAGAAGTATATTTCGCCCTTAAAAATTATAAGATTGCACAAATATAATTTTTTCTTTTGAGGATAAGATATAGATAAGAAAGAGCGGACATAAAATCCGCTCTTTTCATTTTATGAAATTATAAAGAGGAAAGCATTGCTTTTGCTTTTGTTCTGGCAAATGACTGGTTTAGATTATTTAACGAGTTAAAATTAATTGCCATTTCACATTGTGCTTTTGCATTTTCCAGATCATTCTTTCCTTTATAAACCTTAGCAAGCCTGTAATAAGTATAAGCGTTTTGCATATTAGATTGTTTGAATTCTTCTTCAGCCTTATTGTAATCTTTTTCTTTTAATGCAATTGATCCCTCAAGTTCATGGGAAAGCCATTTCTGGAATGTATTTTTCGCGGCTTCTGCTTTTTCTCCAAATTCTTTAGACTTTGCTTTTGCTGTTGCAAGATCATTTTTCATCAAAGCAACACGCGATTCGTTATAAAGAGCAAATCTTCTTGTATTTTCTTTCACTTGTTCAGAAAGGTTTGATTCTTCAATTGCCTGGAGCGATTTGTTATAGTTAGATAAAGCCTCGTCATATTTTCCTGCTTCGAATAATATATTACCTATTGCATTCAGATCTCCGGATATTGCTGCAGGATCATTAATTTGTTTCGCAATTTCGTATTGACTTTCTATCTGTTTAACTGCCATATCTATATTTCCTTCATCAGCATAAGATACAGCCATAGAAAATAAAGCAAGCCGTTTTTCTCCTTCGTTTCTCCCCATATCATATAATTTTTGCAATTCGCTTCTCGCTTCATCGTATTTGCCGAGATAATTATAATCATTTGAAATTCCGACGTGCGAAGCGACAAAATTCGGATCAATCGATAAAGCTTTTTTATACTGCACAATTGATTCTTCATACTTGCCTGCTTTCATTAATAATTCGCCGTAAGAATCATAAGGATTCGGGTCATCAGGAATTAACTGTGTATATTTTTTAAAAGCTTCTTCAGCATCATCATATTTTCCAAGGCTCTTGAGAGAGTAACCCAGCATATTGTACGGTGAAGAATAATCCGGGGCAACCTCATTTGCTTTTTTTAACTGCATAACGGCATCATCATATTGCTGCTGACCAAAATAGAAAGTGCCGAGCAAAGTGTGAGCTCTTTCATCATTCGGATAAAGTTCAACAAGTTTAGTTAAATATTCTTTTTGTTTTGCAGGATTACCGTAAGCTCCTGCCTGTGCAGCAAGTATAACCAATTTCTCTCCTTCAGATACTTTATCAGCATGAGCAACAGCATTGTCTATTTGCTCGAAGAATTTTTTAGCAGTTGGACTGGAGAGTGCACTATAATAATAAGCCAATGCAAAATCTTTATCCTTTGCAACAGCATTATCAAAATATTGAATAGAATTCTGAGCTCTTAATTTATCAAACAAGTCTCTTCCCTTAAAAAATTCTTCCTTAGCTTCTTCCGAAGAAGTAGTTACAGGAATTTTATCGACAGCTTCGCTTCGTGAACAAGCGGGGATCATCAGTAATAAAAAAAGAAGAGAAAACAGATTTGTTAAAAAAGAACGGTTCATGAAACCTCCTCTTATGGTTGAATAAATAATGATTTGAGAAATCGGTGATAGAACTTCATCTCTTTATAAAGATTTACTATTTTGCCCGCAAGGATGGAAGAACTTAATTAGTAAAGAATGAAAAGGCAATGAATATAAAAAGTATACAGAGAAAATTGTGATGAACGGTAAAATACCTTAAGTAAAACAAATGGAAAAATTCGAATACATATTTATTTATTGTTTTCTTTGATTTAGAATTCTCAATGACTTAAAATTTAGTAATAAGGGAAAAAATGATTTTCGAACACTTCGCTTTAAATGTTTCTAACCCGGTTGAAATGGCTGACTGGTATGTTAAAAATCTTGAAATGAAAATTATAAGATCAGTTGATGAGCCACCATTTGCTCGTTTCCTTGCTGATAAAACGGGTCGTGTTGTTCTCGAACTTTATTCAAATAATTCTGCAAGGATACCTGAATATAAAAACGCTCACCCGCTTGAGTTTCACTTTGCATTTATGGTTGAAGACGCTGCTTCTCTTAAAGACAAATTATTAAAGGCAGGTGCTACTCTTGAAGAAGAATTAAAACTAACTGATGGTTCACACCTTGTAATGCTTCGGGATCCATTCAGCGTACCGCTTCAGCTCTGTAAAAGAGGAACACCGATGATGAAACTCAAAGATGATTTATTGTAAAACATTTTCTTCAGGCGCCCACTTTTTCTGCCATTCCGGGTAATGGTCAAGGACTGCCTGAGGCGAATAAACATACCACGTATATCCTGTTCTTCTTTCTCTTTCCACATCGGATAGCTTATAAACAATTATTTTATCACGACGGCAAAATATTGGTTTATGAGTACCGAGTTCATAAAATCGTGTCCAGATAGGCGAGGCTTCCGGATCATCAACAATAATAACATCTGAGTTGGTTGAATGATATTGATAATCAACTTTAGGAGCTTTTATTCTTTTAGTTCTTACTCCAAGAATCTTTGATTCTTCAAACCACTTAACTGCGTTTTGTATAGAATTAATAATTTCATCACTTGGATTATCAATCGACATTAGTACCTTAACTATATCGGCACTTTCCTCATTGCAAATTGCTGCCGGTTCAAAAGTGCGTGCATTCTGAGGATGAAAATCTAAATTGTCGTGCTGCTGACACCACGCAGTTAAAACACCATTTTCTTTAATCTGGGTTTTAAGAATACAATCAACGCCCTTCTGAAATGCCTTCTTAACTCTTTCATAAAGTTCACTATCGACAAAGGAATATTCCGGTGATTTTTTTACTATACGAAGAAG
>CAZUOC010000278.1:0-4111 GCA_964622335.1 uncultured Ignavibacteriaceae bacterium | reverse complement strand
TTTCTGCAATCTGCAGGTTGGGAAGGCGAACTGGACGAAAACTCATATTATATAGATTACGAAACCGGGCTGGTTTACCTCGCTATCGATCCGACTGACAAATTAGTAGAAATAACTGCTTTCAATGTCGGATTATTAAGAACAATAAAAGATGTGAAAGGAAAAACTTCAGATAAGATAGGACCTATAATACGCGGAATAACGTTGACACAATACGCTTACCGTGCTATTGAAATAGAAGGATATTATCCTGAGAAATTAGACCCGGAAGAAAATCATGGTAAAGATGTAATTGGTTCTACCTTCGAAAATTGTACAATTTCATACTGTTCACGTGTTGCCGGTTATTTTAAGGGTGATCATATGACTTTCCGTAATTGCAGGATAAGTGATACCAGCACGGAAGGCATCTATATTATTGCTTCATCAGACGTTCTTCTTGAAAAAAATATCTTCGAGCGTAATAACATTGAACATCTTCAGGGATACTACCCTTCTGCTGTTAAGATCTTCAACCAGTGTTACAGGGTTACCTGCCGCGATAATTTCGTTACTGACCAGCAGAACTCTATCGGTATCTGGTATGATGTTGGAAATGTAGACGGCGTGTTTATTAACAATTGGCTTGAAAATATTCATTATGATGAAACTCACCGTAAACCAAAAGATGTATATCCGACCGGGGCTGGTTTTTATTTTGAAATTTCAAGAGGAGCAATTTGTGCCGGCAATGTATTCGTTAACTGCGATGCCGGTGTTCATCTGCGTAACGCTGCAAATGTTGAAGTCTATCAAAATACATTTGTAAATAGCCAGGTCCTCATCGGTCGTGATGATAGAACGGCAAAGGGAGACCATTTTGACTGGCATCCAAGCACTGGTCCTAGTATTGATGATCGTGATGGTCATACATTTGAAAATAACCTGATGGTTGCGGATAAAAACTTTAAAAAGCCGCTTCTTTATATCTGGCAGCCGGATGTTTTGTGTGGAATGGTAACTAAACCGCAATTAAAACAACTTGATTACAATGTATATGTCCGTGATTTTGATTACAATACAACAGCATTAATTCAATGGTGTACCTTTAAGAATGATTGTAAAACTCTTTTCCTAAATTCGGTTGATGAGCTTCAAAAAATAAGTCCCGAATACTCAGTTCATAGCCGTTACTTCACAAATTACCAGGGACCTTTGTTTAAAGGTATTGAAGTCGACAATTACCAATTGTTAAAATCATTTCCAGGTTCAAGTAATGCTACTACGATACCGTCTGAAATAAGTAAGCTTCTCGGACAAACAGGGATATATATCGGAGCTTATCCGCCGATTGAGTAAGCTTCAAATTTTGCAGATTTTTTTTTATCATTTATTGGAGGTTAATTGGAAAGTTTGGATGTAAAAGCAGTAGTATCAGGAATTTTATTCGGAATATGGCCGCTTCTTATGAACAGAAGTGGCTTGAGCGGTAATCTCTCCACACTAGTTTTTGCCACCGTTGTGCTTGCTTGCGTGTTTGTTGTATCTTTTAGCAGTTTGCAAAATATAACCATTACCAGTTTACCATGGGCAATTGGAGCAGGAATTGTTGGTGCATTTGCATTGCTTGTATTTAACAGTATTCTGGCAAAAGCTACACCGCAGGCTGTGGGTACCTTTATAGTTTTAATGATAGTTGCACAGATTGTTGTTCCGGCCACTTACCAGGCAATATTGAACGGAGGATTGCCATTTTCAAAGATTGCAGGTTTTGTGTTCGCTACAATAGCAGCAATTTTATTACTCAAATAGTTGGATAATTTTTTTTTACTAGTTAAATAGTTCAAATAAAAAACTCCCCGCCATTGGCGGGGAATAACATACTAAGTTCAAATATGGGAACTTTAAACTTCTTAATACTATAATAAGATTAGTTGAAATAAAAATGGAATCCAACATTGCTAAAGCTTAAAGCTCTCAGTGCCGATATACCCCATCTACTGTCATCGCTTGCATCACTCAATTGCTCAAACTGCAGTCCGTGTCCTACAGAAAGAGAAAACTGATTGGTTACAAACCATTCAGCACCAAGGTCTGCCGTTATAATCATTTTCGATTTTGTTTCATTCCCAACCGACCTTGCATTTGTTTGTAGTTCAACACCGGGACGGATAAAGAAATTAACATCACCTGTTTTTACAGCATTAAACAGAATCCCTAAATTTATATGAAATCTGTCATCAGTTGTTCCCAGAACATTTTTATCAGCATAACCGAGACCAAGATCAATTCCCACATTATTATTTATTAATACTCGTCCGCCAATCGGGGCTGATAATGAATACCATCCAAACCCGAACCTGGTTTTACTATTTTCCTGCGCGAACGATAAAGACGACGCTAATAAAAACGTCAGCAATGGAATAAAAATAATCCTTTTCATTTTTTTCTCCTGATTATTATTTGATATTAAGTTTGTTAATTAAGTCCTGAATTAATCTCCCCTGTTTGTCTGCTACTTTTAATGAGCAGTAAAAGATTTTATTGTAAGTAACTGGTAAACTGCTGAAATACCTACAAGTGAATAGACTAATCTGGTAACAGCACTCATTTCACCGAATATTGCTGCTACAAGATCGAAGCTGAATATTCCGATGAGTCCCCAGTTAAGAGCTCCTACAATTACCAGAATTTGTGTGATAAGTTTTAGAGAGTTCATGTTTTAACCTTTCTTTGGTTTGTTATTGATTTGATTTTTTTATGAATAAAATAGTTTCTTTTAACGAGTCAGCTATGCAATTACAGTTAACTGCATTTTTATCTATCCTTAAAAAATACCCGCCTCCGGCTGCAAGCTTTGCATTGATTCCTTTTGCTACTTTTGTGAGGCTTTTAAAACCTTTAATAAAATCTTTTTCAGGAATTGAAGGTGCATTTGCTGAAAGAAAAATGTAATCCGGTTTCTCTGCTTTAACAGCTTTAACAAGAGATTTGAAAGGAGTATTTGCACCCAGGTAATGTATTCCGTAGCCGTTCAACTCCAATTCATAAGCCAGAGCCTGAAGTCCGATATCATGAGTTTCTCCTTCAGAACAGGCAAGCAGAACTTTAATATTCTTTGCCCTTTGACGTGGAAGATATACAACGATTCTGGATAGTGCAGTCTTTATTGTATCAGATGCAAGATGTTCCTGTTCAACTTCCAGTTTCTTAGTTTCCCATAGGTATCCCACATTCTCCATTGCCGGTCTGATTATATCATCAATAATATCTACAAACTTCATCCTGTTTTTTACCAGATACATTAACGATTTAAAAGTACCTTCCCGGTCTCCCTGCAAAACTTCTTCCATAATTACTTCTACTGCCTTACTCATATTTTTTGAATAGATGGCAAAGCCGAGTTTCTCCAACTCACCTTTCCTTAAAGGAGTAGTTACACCCGAAATAGGGATATTGTTTACTTTAGCAAAATTCTCCACCTCGCTTAACAGGTATTTCCTGTGTCCGCCGAGTGTCTTTACACATTTAAGCTGACCGCTGTTTGTCCACCTTTTTATTGTTGTATCGGTGACAGCAAGAAGATCTGCAACCTCACGCGTTGATATATATGTGTTTTCCATAATATTCGTTATATATTTTATATCTGTTTTGTCTGTTTTCAAATATAAGGTAATATTCTTCATTTGTCAAGTAGAATAATTATATAATAACCTCCGTTCAGGAAAAACTTCTCAAAATCAGTAAAATTTTAACAATTAAAGTTGATTAGGATTTAAGAGTATATTATTATTGAGCAAAAATAAATAAGGAATTAAAATGTTTATCGGTCATTTTGGTGTAGGGTTCGGAGCAAAAAAAATTGATCGGGGACCGTCACTGGGGACTTTTTTTATCGCTGCCCAGTTTATTGATTTGCTCTGGCCTTTTTTTATTATTCTTGGTATTGAAAAAGTAGAAATTAATCCAGGAATATCTTCTTTTAATCCTCTTGATTTCAACTATTATCCTTTCTCGCATAGTTTATTCGGTGTGATTGTTTGGGCAGTAGCGTTTTTCGTAGTTTATTTCGTTATCAAAAAGAATTTCAAAAGTGCAATGTTGTTGGGATTGTTAGTTATCAGCCATTGGG
>CAZUOC010000277.1:0-4174 GCA_964622335.1 uncultured Ignavibacteriaceae bacterium | reverse complement strand
TTTTGTGAGCGTTATTCCAATTGTCTTTTGCATCGTACCAAAGTGCAATTAGCAAGTCGTTAGTATTTTCAGGAGGAGAATTTTGGTCGATTGATAATTTGAATTCGTCAAATGTCATTAAAAAATCCTTTAATTCTGATGAGATAAAAACCAATCTAACAGTTCAGAATAATCAATCCCGCTTAGCGAGATATCTGTGTGAGGTGATGAACCTTCATCAAATTCTTTACGGTCCTGGCATGTGGTTATTAATTCTGATTCATCATTGTGTAAAAGTTTTAATTGATTTATTAAAGCAGCAAGGTCAATCGAATTCATACTGTAATAATCTTTTCTTCTTTTTTCAATCCACCAGTTTATATCTGGCTCATGATAAGCCCTAACAGGAACATTTCTTAAATATTTCGCGTTGCCGCCGTCCGCTTCAGTATAAACAATAGGGGAGTAATCAACATAGTTATTAAAATTTTCCTGCGGCGTACCGAGATTTTCTTTAAGAAGATAAGTAACCCATCTTCCTTCATCGGAAGCATCCGGATAAAAATTATTTATTACAGCCCGGTTCTCAGCATCCCAGAATCTTACCATATCAAGTGGTGCATCAACAATCGCTACAGCAGAAGGTTGTACCCAATACGTTGGTTTATTTCTTTGAAGAAAGATTGCAAGCTTCAGGCATCTTGTACCTGCGAGAGACAACCCTGTAAAATAAACCGGTTTCTCTCTAAGATTGTTTCCTATTAGAATTGATTGAAGTCTTTTAGCAACTTCTTTCATTATATCGTTATTAAAATAAAAATCCAGAGGATTTCCTGAAAGGATAGTAATTATAGCAAAATCTTTTTTAACTGCTACATTCTCAAGAGTTCCTTCTTTATTTATAAGTTTCCTTGCATCAAATCTTCTTGAACCGGGGACTACCACTACTCCTTTTACCTCACTATCAGGCAAAATAAGTGTAAATCCTTTTTCTAACATCGGTATCATTCGTTCTGGTTCGGGACCAATTCTTAAGTATCCTTCCGGCGGTTGGTATTCTTCTATTATTTTTTGAGGATATATAGTTATAGTGAGAATTGTTAGTGTGAAAAGAATTTTAAACATACGAGTTTTAGTTTTTTCATGATTATTATATGATTAAAATAAATATACCAAAAACCCGGCATTACCTGGTGCTGTTTTGTCCTGGAAATTTACTGACAGAAAAATTTACTATTGACAAAACATTATTTTAGTATTAGTTTTACACCTGTTAATATGATATTAAATGATTACACATATAAAACCATTGCCAACAAATGTACCACTACAGGCACAATGAAGACAACTATGCCTGGAGGCTGAAGCAGGGTTTTATTTAATTAACATAGAGTATAATAAAAGCCGGCTTCAAAGTGGAGCCGGTTTTTTTTTTGAAATTAAAATAACAGAAATAAAAATGGTAGTATTTAAATTCGGTGGAACATCGATTGGCAACGTTGAAAGAATAAAAAATGTTGCATCAATAATAAAAGACAATCTTAAAAAACATAAAGAGATTGTAGTTGTTTTGTCTGCTTTCGGCGGAGTGACGGATAGTCTTATTAAGATGAGCGTTACTGCATCCAAAGGTGATACTGATTATGAATTGCAATTTAAAAAACTTGAAGAGCTTCACATGTCTGTTGCTAAGGAATTATTGCCAGTAAAATATCAAACCGAAATTCTTTCACATGTAAAGCTAACTCTCAATGAACTTGAAGATGTATTGCATGGTGTTTTTCTGGTTAAAGAAATTTCTCCGCGCAGCCAGGATTTCATCATGAGTTTTGGCGAGAGATTATCAACATATATAGTTTCAAATTATTTTAATTCAATTGGGATTAGTTCGGAATTTATTGACACCCGTAAAATCATTAAGACTGATGAATCATTTGGAAATGCAAAAGTTGATTTCTCCTCAACCACGGATTTAATCAAACAGGCTTTTAATAGTTCTAAGAAACTTAAAGTTGTAACCGGATTCATTGGTTCTACCGTTAATAAAGAAACAACTACCATAGGAAGAGGCGGCTCTGATTACACTGCCGCAATCATTGCTTCTGTTTTGAATGCCAAAGAAATTGAAATATGGACCGACGTTGATGGAGTTTTAACTACTGATCCACGCAAAGTTAAGAATGCTTTTCCTATAAAAAATCTTTCTTACGAAGAGGCAATGGAGCTTTCTCATTTTGGTGCTAAAGTTATTTATCCACCGACTATGCAGCCTGCTTTAAATAAAGGTATATCGGTAAGAATAAAAAATACTTTTAATCCAAAATTTGAAGGAACTTTAATTGGTAACAAAGTAAACGGCAGCAAATATCTTATAAAAGGAATTTCTTCAATTGATAACATTTCACTTATAGGAGTTAACGGAAGTGGCATGGTAGGAGTTGCGGGTACATCGCAAAGAATTTTTGGTGCCCTGGCTGCAAAAAATATTAGCGTAATTTTAATTACACAGGCTTCCTCAGAACATTCACTTTGCATCGCCATTTTGCCTGCTTATGCTTTGGCTGCACAAAAAGCAATTGAGCAAGAATTCAGGTATGAAATTAAAGAGGGACTTGTCAACAAACCTGAAGTTGAAAGTTCTTTATCAATTATTGCTGTTGTTGGTGAAAATATGAGGAGAACTCCAGGCATTTCTGGAAAAGTTTTTAAGTCACTTGGGAAAAACGGTATAAATATTTCTGCTATTGCTCAAGGTTCTTCAGAAAGAAATATTTCTGTTGTAATTCCGAAACAGGATGAGTCGAAAGCGTTAAACGTCCTTCACGATGCTTTCTTTTTATCTTCTGTTAAAACTGCTAATATATTTCTTGTTGGTCCGGGTAAAGTAGGAACAACTGTTCTTGAAAAGATAAATGAACAGGGAAATTATCTTAAAAAAGAATATGGACTTCGACTGAAAATAGTCGGTCTTGCAAACAGTAAAAATATGTGTTTTGATGCAAACGGTATTAACATAAAGGGATGCAAGGATAAGCTTCTTAACTCAGAGCAAAAAACTGATCTTTCTGCTTTTGTTAAAGAAATGACGAAGCTTAATTTAAGTAACAGTATCTTTGTCGATTGCACAGCGAGCAAGGAAGTAGCAAAGAGGTATGGGGAAATCTTTAAAGCTAATATTTCAGTTGTTACACCAAATAAGGTCGCAAATTCTTCAGCTTATAATAAATATGTTGAATTGAAGGAACTCGCCTTGAAGCATAACGTAAAGTTCGCTTATGAGACAAATGTAGGTGCAGGTTTACCAATTATCGGAACTTTGAAAGATCTTGTTTCGAGTGGAGACAAAATACTTAAGATCGAGGGAATATTATCAGGAACATTGAGCTACATTTTTAATTCTTTTGATAAAAATAAAAAGTTCAGTGAAATTGTTTTAGAAGCTAGGCAAAAAGGTTTTACAGAACCCGATCCAAGGGATGATCTTAAAGGAACTGATGTTGCACGCAAAATGTTAATCCTAGCAAGAGAAATTGGAGTTCCTCTTGAATTTAATCAGATGAAAGTTGAAAATATTGTTCCCCAAAAATTAATGGCAATCAAAACCGCTGATGAATTTTTAGAAAAGTTAAAAGTTTATGATACACATTTTGAAAAGCTAAGATCATCTGCTGAAAAGAAAAAAAGGAAACTTTGTTATGTTGCGGAGCTAAAAAATAATAGTGCAAGAGTTGCATTAACGGAAGTTGGAATGGATCATCCTTTTTATTTTCTCGATGGATCAGATAATATTTTATCTATAAGAACCATTAACTGCGGTAACAGACCGATAGTCGTTAAAGGTCCGGGAGCTGGAGTAGAAGTAACCGCTGCAGGTGTTTTTGCAGATGTTATAAGAATTTCACATTATTTAAGTTGATACAAGAGATGACATCTTTTAGAAAGATGTCATCTCTATAAATAATAAATTAAATAACATTATTAATTCATAATTATTAAAGAACAATGTCACAAAAAATTCCGGTTGCAGTTTTAGGCGCTACTGGCAGCGTCGGTCAAAGATTTATTCAATTGTTGGAAAACCATCCCTGGTTTGAGGTTAAAGAAGTTGCAGCTTCTGAAAGATCTGCTGGTAAACTTTATAATGAAGCTGTTAATTGGGTTCAATCAACTCCAATTCCTGAAAGTGTGAGAAATT
>CAZUOC010000276.1:0-4177 GCA_964622335.1 uncultured Ignavibacteriaceae bacterium | reverse complement strand
TCATCGAGTATCATGTCATGTTGTAGTTTCCCATCCCTTTCCTTCTTTAGACAATATAACTTTTGGTGATATTGTTAAGCGATTAATGGTGGTTAATTCACTAGTTGGTATTATACGTATTGGGGCAGGACTTACACCAACAACACTCGCATTATATCTTCCTTCAGGTAGTTTATTAATAGGCAGACCATAACTAGTAGTGGGGCAGACTATTTCGAATTGCTTTGGTTGCTCTAGCTGTTTTTCTAATTCTAAAACCCTTATCCTCGCTTCATTTCTTTGCTTGTATGGTGCTCTGAATATGTTACATACTAATGTGCCTATACCCAGAAGACATAAACCACAAAAACCGCCCACGAAACCATATAATGTAAGCATCCAACCATTAATATCTGGTGGCAATAACAAAGTAATCAATACAGTTCCACCACCAGATAATATATAAGTGAGAATCCAGGGAATGATGTGGCTAACCAACCACTCTCTCGAATCTCTTTTGGCTTTAGCCCATGATGATTCTTGCATAGCCCAATTCTATCACTATGGAAATTAATTTGATAGAATTGGAATAGTTTATTTCTGTTTTTATCTTCCCATAATTTCAAAATGATACACTACCATTTTTCGGGTTTATGTCGCGATTCACGACTTCTGGTTTAAGGGCGGATAATGCCTCCGTGACATCAATCAATACTGAGATAACCTCTTCATACGCAAGTCATCCACCCGCTTCTTCAAGGTGTTGTCGAAGCGATTTGTCTGCTCGTGGCATTGCTATCACATATTGGTCGTTCCACTCACCTTTATCTAAAATAGGTACAATGTTAGGAAGTGCAGAAAGCTCTTCAAACAATAGTTCCCTATCTGCTCCAGGGGTTTTCGGTACTAGCTTTATTACTGCTTCTGAACCATCGTCCACCACAGCCTCATAGATAGTACCAAATCCTCCGATATCTAAGAGATTACCAAGCCGCCATGATCTTGAAAGGACAATCGTATCTGACATCACTCTTTCCTTTGCCTTTTAAACTCAAGTATTCTTTTGAACGCATCTCGATTTCTTTATGTAGTATATATCATTTGCGAAATAAAAGCAATCCGCATTAGGTATGATTTTTCCAGTCCCATGCTTACGAATCCCCCGGAACACGCCATAACATTAGTAACGTTAGGCGAAAAGAGGCAAGAAAATGATTGGCCTTAAGAAGCGCGTCTTCTCAGTGAGGGCGATGGAAGAGGGGCCTAATATAGCTCCTTGAGTTTTCAAGAAGCAGTTTTATTCTTGACCCTTTTTCTGAGTAACTCTATCGGGCACGCTATTTATATTCTGTTTAGCTGTGAAACTACGACAATATTTATCAACAATACTAGGTCCTTCACCTGATAAACCGCACCATTCCTGTTCCTGCCCGTTGAAGTGGTCACATGTTAAACAGCTCAACTGTTCCTGCAGCTCTTGTGTGGTACCCGACTCCTCTACTATCTTGGTGTTGTCACCACTTCTCCAAACAATCCTCTTATGAGTTTCTCGCTGATTACTGAGAACGAGAACAGCTACCGGGATCAACACCCATAACCAGCTCCTACTCTTTCTATGTAGAACCCACAACGTCACGCCGTAAAAAATAACTAATGATCCCAACATTACAATAGGAACTGAACTAAATACACCTACAACGAAAGGGCTGAAAAACCACACAATTGCCCAGGTAATATTCAGGTGGCGTTCAAACCAATTCATAGGTTCCTCCTGCTACGTCCACCCGAAAAGGAGCCCCCTCACGGGCGGGCACATTGTTTTTCTGCGAGGAAAAGCAAGCACCGATGACCCGATTGGGGGCACAAAAATTGTGCCACTCGGTGCTTTCTTACTTTTCCTCGCATTTTCGTTATAACACGTCTGTTAGGAGATATCAAGACTATCTGTAGAGTATTATTTTCATATAAGATAAATTTAAAACGACATAAAGGTACTTGTGACTATTCTGATTTGAGACGAATGTATATTGTTCATATATATTGAAAGTAGTATAATCGGCATATCCTAAAAAGACTTCTTTTAGGATCTTTTATGCAAAAAGAAATAGTAGATAATTTAGACTCTGAACCACGACTGACAGATGGTAACGTCCAAATAATTGCTTGTGCCGGTTCAGGAAAGACTGAGTTTATCTCCACACGTATTGCTTATATGATCTGGAAAGGAATAGCCAAGCCTGAAAACATCGTTGCTTTCACCTTTACCGAACGAGCCGCTGAAGAACTAAAATTCCGAATTCGGAGTGTCATCCGTGAATTAATCGGACACCAACCGGATATCGGGGACCTCTATGTCGGCACTATACACAGTTTTTGTTTCGAATTACTCAAGAATTTTGTACCTGGCTATAGAGCATATGATGTCCTGGATGAGGGAAAAAGATTCTCATTCATCAATTCTGTTTATAATTTTAGTGAATTAAAGCAATTGGAGACGTGGTTAAGAGATGAAGGAGAAACACCTCCCTACAGCGTGATGCCTCAAACATGGGTACTGAACAATCTTATCAGAGGAATTGATATTACTCGTGAGGAAATGCGTCGCCCTGAAGATATAGCCGCTTGTGACTCATTTTGTGATGCTTTTAAGCAATATGAAGAAAGACTGGACGAACGGCGATTTCTGGATTTCAGCAGCATGATGTCAAAGACAATCGAGGTGTTGAAATCAAATAAATCTATTTTAGATGAAGTCAGATCGACATATACTCACATCACTGTTGATGAATACCAGGATATTAACCCTATACAGGAAAAACTGATCGACTTACTTTCCGGTAATCAAAACAATATATGTGTGGTGGGTGATGATGATCAATCCATTTACCAATGGCGCGGTTCCACCGTAAAGAACATCCTCGAATTTAAGAAAAGGTATAAAAGAGTATATACTCATTATCTTCCGGTAAATTTCAGGTCAACTGACGGAGTAATATATCTTGGTAAAGAGCTAATAGAAAAAAACAAAACTCGGTTAACCAAGGAAATAAAGACGAATAATACGCCCTCTCAGAAAGGAGATATTTATAAAGTCAATTATTACTACCAGGACTATGAAGTTGAATTTATAGTCAATCGTATTAAGTCACTAATTGGGACAAAATGGAAAGACAACAGCGGGCAGGTTCGCGGCCTTGCATATTCTGATATTGCGATATTCTTCCGTTCGGTCAAATATGATGGTAAACCTTATCTGGATGCCTTTGAACGGGCAGGAATACCTTTCGCAGTCTCAGGTATAGGCGGCTTGTTTGACACCATCGAAGTTGACGTTGTGTTCAATATTTTCGCCTATTTAGGTAGCTTCGGTAAAACTTATGATAGAAAAACCAGGACCGGGATTATCCCAACACCAGAAAGCATTTATGAATTGGCAAAGCCTCTATTCCCTGTTCCAAGCAAGAAAAGCTTTGTACGACAACTGGAGGATGTAAAAGCCACTATGTCTGCTAAGCATAGGATTTCATTGCAGGACTTATATGCGGACATCCTGCTTCTATTGGGAGTAAATGATGACGATATCCATGCTATAGATAATGAATTGTTATTATACAACTTGGGACGATTCAGTCAGGTAATATCCGATTACGAAGGAACTCACACATTTTGTACCTATAAAGACATAAATTACCTTTGCTGGTTTATACGTAATTACGCTGAAAGCACCTATGATTCCGGTTCAGGGGAAGATCCTACTTTAGTGATTAATGCGGTACAGGTGATGACTATACATGGAACAAAAGGGCTGGGATTTCCGGTAGTCTTCATGCCCTACTGTGTTCATAGAGAGCCAAGGCACACGTCGCCCGGGTTTTTAGATGAAACTAAATTCGATTTCGCCAGGTATCATGGAAGTGTCGAAGATGAACGACGACTCTTTTATGTTGGTCTGACCCGATCAAAGAAATACCTCTATGTTACCACTTGTATTGATCCCGGCTATCGAAAAAGAAAAAAAACACCATCCATGTTTTTCAATGAATTGAATGATAGTTACTGCATCACAGAGGATACCACGGACCCAACGAAAAGAAGTAAAATCAAATCAGTACCTTCTATTGAGAATTTCCGTTTCCCGACAAATTATTCGGAACTCAGTGATTACATCCGTTGTGAATACGATTACAAGATGCGCTAT
>CAZUOC010000275.1:0-4181 GCA_964622335.1 uncultured Ignavibacteriaceae bacterium | reverse complement strand
ACGACGGAAAAGAATTAAGCTATACTTTTGAACAAGGTGATGTTCTCGACAGAAACGGGAGAATAGGAGTGACCATTTATCCTGATAAAAATGAATTATATATCTCCGGCAAAGCTGTTACTGTGCTTAAAGGAGAATTAATTTTCTGATGTTCGGAATCGATAAAGTCAATCTCACACTTTCAATTGATCCGGTTTTCTTAATAATTGCAATTCTTTTATTCGGACTTTTTACTTTGTTTGTTTACAGGTTTACAGTGCCTGTTATCAATACAAAGTTGAAAACTCTTCTAATTGTTTTGAGATTTCTTGCATTACTGCTTCTTCTCTTTATCATTTTTGAACCAGTGCTTACTCTTACAAAAAAAATCATTATCAATCCATTAAGCCTCATATTTATTGATAATTCCCGTTCCATAAGAATCAATGATGGAACAAACAGAGAACAAACTGTAAAAGATTTTACAACTGAATTAAAACAAAAAATAAATGCAAATGAATTTGAGGCTTATACTTTTGGAAATAAAATAACTCAGCCAGCCTCAGAAGAATTAGAAAACCTGAATTTTTTCGAAGGAAGCACAAACTTTTCAGATATTTTCTCATTGATTAGTAATCAAAACAAAAACATTTCTTCAATTGTAATTATAAGCGACGGAGTAATTACAGAAGGAACAAATCCTGTTTTTACTGCCGAAAAGCTTAATATTCCGGTTTTTTCGATTGGTGTGGGTGATACTTCCAGAAGAAATGATATTGAAATAAAAAATGTTCTTTATAACGAATACATCTACACAGAAACACCAACAACAATACAAACATCAATAAGCAACACAGGTTTTGCAGGCAAAGAGATAAATGTTTCTTTATTTGAAGAAAATATTCCTGTCGGACAAAAGAAAATTATTTTGAGTGGAGATGGAATTCAGAATGTTGAATTTGAATATACTACTAAATCCGGAGGAGAAAAGAAACTGAGTGTCGTTGCTTCTGAATTAGATGGAGAGTTTACAAAAGCTAATAACAAAAAAGTTTTTTATATAAATGTGCTTGGAAATAAAATTAATATTCTTGTTCTTGGTGGAAGCCCTTCTCCCGATATTTCATTTGTTAAAGAATCACTTGAGAAAGATGAGAACTTCAGAGTTAATTCTTTAACGCAATACACCCAGGGAAAATTTTTAGAAAAAGCTAATCCTCAAACTTTAGTCGATAGCGCAGACATTTTCTTTTTAATTGGTTTTCCATCAAATGAAACTACCGGAGAATTTTACAACAAAGTAAAGAATAAAATTCTTAATGGAAGTAAACCATTTTTCCTCTCGCTTGCATCGGGAATCGATTTTAAAAAGCTTAATGAATTACAAAGAGAACTGCCAATTAATATCAGTTTGAAGTCAACGTTTTATCGTGAAGTACAGCCACTCATTTCTGGAAACGAAACAAAAAATCCTTTATTACAAAATAATTCTGCCAATCCTATCACTGCATGGGAAAATCTGCCTCCGGTTTTTCAGCCTGATATTCAATTTACAACCAAACCTGAAAGTGAAGTGATTGCCAATACCAAAATGAACAACATTCCATCAAATATTCCGTTGATAGTATCAAGAAAACTCGGCAGTAAAAGGTCGATCGCTGTTCTTACAAAAGATATCTGGAAATGGAAATTGCAAACCGCAACAAAAAATCTGGATCTCTTTGACAGGTTCATCAATAGTTCTGTAAAATGGCTTAACACAAGCGAGCAACAGAAGCAAGTAAATATTAAAACATCGAAGAAGATTTACTCTCTTGGAGAAGAAGTTGAATTTACCGGACAGGTTTATGATGCGACTTTTAATCCTGTTTCAGATGCTGAAGTGAAAATAAATGTAATAAGTGGTGGAGAGAAATCAGAAATAATTTTAAACTCTGTAGGAAATGGATTATACGAAGGAACTTTTCAGACAAATAAACCGGGAGACTATTCTTATTCAGGTGAGGCAAATTTAGACAAATTAAAACTCGGAACCGATGCAGGCTCATTCAATATCGGCGAAGTTGATATTGAAATGGTAGACACGCGAATGAATTATGAATTCCTGAAATCACTTGCTGACAGAACCGGCGGAGAATATTTTGATCAGAAAAACTTTGCCGGACTTTACCCCCTACTGAAAAGAATAAATGAAAGTGCATCAAAAGAAAAATTAGTAACAAGTGAAATTAGTCTCTGGTCAACTGAGTGGCTGATGGCTGCAATAATTTTGCTTTTTGGAATTGAGTGGTTTTTGAGAAAACGTGCAGGAATGCTTTAATAAAATTGCAAGATTGAAAGATTACAAAATTGCAAAATTTGGGTGTAATAGCCACGGCTTTTAAGCCGTGGATGTAAATGATCAATAATTTTGGCTTTAGCCACAATTTTCATAATTTGGGTTAAAACCCTTAAAGTTGGGATCTACTTTTTACCCCGACATAAATGTCGGGACTATTAAACAATTATCATTCTTCATATTTTAATTTTATAATCTTGTAATTTTGCAATCTTTCAATTACACAACGTTTACATCCCTCTTCGACTTTTTTCTACCAAGATTTTGTCCATCCTGCAATAAAAAACTTCTTCCGAATGAATCTATCGTTTGTCCGGAATGTATTTCCAAAATAAAGCTTGCAGAAGATGAAAGAATTCATTCTGAGTTTGTAAGAAAATTCTCTTCATCAGGAATTATTTCTAATTTTATTTCACTTTATGTCTTTGAAAAGGATAAAGAGCTTCAGCACATTATTCATTCGCTTAAATATGATAAAAGATTTTTAACCGGAAAATTTCTCGGAAGTATCCTGGGAAAAAACCTAAAACAAAAAATCACTAAATGGGAAATTGATTACATAATTCCTGTTCCGCTTCATCATCTTAAAAAGGCTGAACGAGGTTATAACCAATCTTTTTACATTGCCAAAAAATTGGGTAAAGAATTAGAAATTCCTGTTGCTCAAAACTTTATTAAAAGAAAAAGATTTACAGAATCTCAAACAACAATGAGTTTAAAAGAGCGACAGGAAAATATTGAAGGAGCTTTTAAAGTTAAAAGAAATTTAGAACTAAATGGTAAAAACATTTTATTAGTTGACGACGTAATTACAACAGGCAGTACAATTGGCGAATGTGGAAGAGTTTTAATTAAAGTTGGGGCTAATAAAGTTTATGCGATTTCTGTGGCGATTGCGGATTAATGGTTGCAAAAGATCTCAACCCACCTCTTAATCTCCTCCGGTGGAGGAGACTTTATTTTGCGTAATTACAAAAACTAAACATTCTATCATTCCTATGAAGTGAGTTGTCCCCTCTTGGGAGGGGAAGACTCGTCTCGGCAAAGGCGAAGCCGTAGCCGGAAGGGATGGGTTTATAACTAACAAAAATTAGCGCGAATAAAATTTATGCTGTTTCTGTTGCCATTGCGAATTGTTATTTTTGTATAGTTCATTTAGTACCTTTAACATTAAAGTTAAGCAATGGAATCTCAAAGAACGAGACATGATTTTTTTTATTTACAGATAGCTACCCAATACTATCGCAACTATATGAAAGAATATAAAGAATTCTTTAACAAAGATTATATTAAAAATTTACTTGATATAAACAGTAAATTATCAGAATACGATGGTATGAAGCTTACGAAGGAGGAACTCAAACAACTTAGTGAAAAAGTAGGTGTTCATGATTTCACTTTGAAATTTTTTCAGTTAAGAACATTCGGAACAATAACAGTAGTCTTTTCCGCACTTTGTCTTGAATCACTAATTAATGATTACTGTGTATTTAAAAAATCGGCGACTTATTTGTCAAAACACGTTGATAAATTAGATCCAGTTAGTAAATGGAAAATTTTTCCTGAATTATTTACAGGTAAATCACTTGCTTCGAGTGGTAAAGCGCTTCAACTCTTAAAAGAATTATTTTCTTTTAGGAATAGTTTAGTGCACCCAAAATCAAAAATTGTAGAACCTGTAGGAGATGTTTCAAATGAAAAGAATCCCTTAATACAAGATATGGCAAAATATATGCTAAAAGTAAACCCCATAGAATAGATATAAAAATAGGTTGGATTATTATAAATGAAGCTATTGCTAAAAAAAGTAACAATAATAATGCTAGTCCTTTTTTAATCATGTCGTCACTTACCATTGATTAAA
>CAZUOC010000274.1:0-4182 GCA_964622335.1 uncultured Ignavibacteriaceae bacterium | reverse complement strand
CCGCTAATAGTTTTAGGCGGAAGGTCTATCTGCGTAACATCTCCCGTAATAATTGCTTTAGAATTCGAGCCAAGCCTTGTAAGAAACATTTTCATCTGCATATCGGTTGAATTCTGTGCTTCATCCAGAATTACAAAAGCGTTATTTAATGTTCTTCCTCTCATATATGCGAGGGGAACAATTTCAACAATTCTTTTCTCAATATAACCTCTAAGTTTCTCAGACGGCATCATATCGTCCAGGGCATCATAAAGAGGACGAAGATAGGGATCGATCTTTTCCCTGAAATCACCCGGTAGAAATCCAAGACTTTCCCCGGCTTCAACTGCAGGACGCGCAAGAATAATTTTGGAAACAATGCCTTTCTTTAATGCAGCAACTGTCATAGCAACCGCGAGATATGTTTTCCCTGTTCCAGCCGGACCAATAGCAAAACAGATATCATTTTTACTGGCAATCTTAACATAGTTTACCTGTCCGGGCGTTCTTGCTTTTATAGAGTCATTTTTTGTATAAAGAATAATCGAATCAAATTCCTTATCACTAACAATCTCTTTCCCCTGTAAAGTGAGATCAAGAATTGTTTCTATATCACTTCTTTCAAGTTTGTTGTTCGTATTCAGGACATAAACCATTTCCTTCAGCACTTTTTCAATTACATCTATCTCTTCGACCACACCTTTAATTACAACATTTTCACCACGTACGGTTATTGATGCATTAAAACGGTCTTCGATTAATTTAAGGTTACTATCATTTGTCCCCAGCAAAGAAAGCATATCAACGTTATCTAAGGTTAATCTCTTTTCAGAAGCAGTCATTACTTTATAAAAAGAATAGAAAAACCCTTACCATAATTAATATGATAAGGGTTTTGTAAAAAATTGAAAAGAACTAAAGAAAACAAAGCTTACTGAACCGGAGCCGGCTTATAGTTTGCTCTTAGTTTTTCATATTTAGCTTTTTCTTCTTCAGTTAAGTTCGGAACTTTAAACACCTGTTTCGGATAAATTAAATCAGGATTCTTTATCTGGTCGCGGTTTGCTTTATAAATAACTGGCCAAGCAAAACCATTCCCATAATGTTCCTTTTTCTTTGCAATATTCCAGAGACAATCTCCTCTTACTACAGTGTACATAATCTCCTTAGGTGCTTCAATCCATTTATCTAAATCTCTCTGCATCCTGGAGTGAACTCTATCAAAAAATTCAGGAAGAGCACTTATTTTGTTACTCTTAAGTGCATCAAGATCCTTTTGTCTATCAGCCTTAGGACCTTCTTTTCTCATAATTTTCCCGTTAAGTTCTTCAACAGCACTTCTAAAATTGTCAACATCAGATTTAGTAGCACCAACAAGAGCATAAAGCTCATTTGTACATTCTTCGAAACTCTTAATGTCCATTGATTTCAAGTTGTCAATGTCAGCGTTAAGAGTACTGTCTTCCTGCAAGAGAGCAGCTTTTCTCGCAGTCAAACGGCTCATCTCTGCTTGCCATTCATCAGATGTCATTTCTTCTTCCTGGGCTAATAAGGTAGCGGAAAGAAAGAGCAAGAGAGATAAAATGCTTATTAAATTCTTTTTAAAAACCATATATATTTCCTCCAAGGTTCAATTATTAAATAAAAATTTTTACATACCGGTTGGGAGCTTCAATAAATTAGCTCTTGTTTCCGCCTTATCTTTTTCACACTCCTGCAACTTTGCATTTTTATCAGCAATCTCTTTTTCCAAACTTGCTCTCTGATCTTTCAATGCATTGGTCTGATCTTCAAGAGACTGTACTTCATCTCTCAGGCTATTCAGTTGTGCCATTTCAGCATCACTAACTCCACCGCAACCGCTCCATGCAAAGACAACTAGTCCAAGCACAGCAATATATGCAGTGTTTTTTATAACTTTGATTATGTCCATATGATAACCTCCGATTTGTGTTTTTTGAATCAATTAAATTTATTGCTAAATAGAATTTTAGTCAATCTATTTTTCATATAAATATTAAAAATGAAAAGACTTACGGGCAAATGGTTGTTTTTTCACGCCCTTCTATATAAGAAATTCGCATATTAATATCAAGTTAGGTTAACATTATATCGTTTAACTTTAGATTAAATTGCATAGCCTAAATTAACCTTTTTTCAACAAAACTTGTATAAATATTTCCGGCAATTATTATGTGGTCAAAGACAGGTATATCCAAAATTATGCCTGATTCAACTATTTTCTTAGTTATAGCAATATCTTCATTACTAGGTTCAGGATTGCCGCTTGGATGATTGTGTAGAAGAATTATGCTTGCAGAACGGTGATCTATTGCAGCCTTAAATACTTCACGGGGATGGACGACGCTCGAATTTAAATTCCCTACCGAAATTATTTCGTATGTAATAATCTTGTTTGCCGAGTTTAGACAAACTAATAGAAATTTTTCTTTCACATCGTCCCTTAATAAAGGTATAAAAATGTCGGCTACATCCTTGGGTGAAGTCACTTTCTTTTCACTGAACCACTTAGACTGCGATTGTATTCTTCTGCTTAATTCAAACGCTGCCAACAAAGTTGCTGCTTTATCTTTACCGATGCCGCCTGTTTTCATTAAATCGGCCAAAGTTTTAGAAGCTAAAATCGTAAGATTCCGGTGAACACTCACTATTTCCTGCGCAACGCTAATAACCGATTTCCCTTTCTTGCCCGTTCTTAAAAGTATTGCTATCAATTCTGCATCGGAGAGATTTTGCGGACCCCGTAACATTAATTTTTCCCTGGGTCTGTCATCCAACGGCAGATCTTTGACCCCCATTTCGTCCTCCTTTCAATTACTTAGATTTGCTTTGAACTTATCAACTAATTCAAAAACTCCATTACGGTACCTAACAATATTCAGGAAACAGTTTACGCGGTTTTGATCAAAACATATATTGTTATGATAACCGGTGACTGAAATTCCTGTCTTCATTTTATTTTTAATGTTTATCCTGTCACGACTAATGTTCCGCAACACAGTTAAAATATACTTAGCCGCATCATAACCATAAAGTACATTTCTATTTACATCCGTTTTTGATCGCTCAAGAAAATTTTTATTAAAATTCTGAAAAGAACTATCATTATATTTAATAAAATAATCCGATGTAAAAGTAATTCTGTTACTAAGCTCCGGCGATGTTTCAAATCCTTTTGCTAAAAACCAATCCTGGTTGCCATACAACGGTATAATAAGATTCGTTCGTACTAATTGCGAAAGCAGAAAAGGAACATCTCTTTTATTTGAAAGCGGGACATAAATTCCTTCCGCAGGTGCAAGCTTTTCCGAATCTACCAGCGCTTCCGAAGTCAGGCTTCCGCTTTTATATGTAAACTTCGCAATTATTTCGCCTCCCAATTTCTGAAACTCATTTGAAAATTCAGCAGCAAGCAATGGAGAATATCCATCTATGGAATTGAAGATTGCCATCCTCCTTTTATTCTCGACATAATAAATATACTGTGCCATAATCCTGGCTCTTACAACAAAATTCGGATTAGCCTGGAAAAAGTTTTCATTAACAAAAGTAAGATCGTTGTCGGTAGCAGTTGGGGATAAAATAGGAATGTTCAGAGAACTGAACTCTCTAAGAGTAATTTCAACTTCATTGCTGAACAGAGGACCAATAATAATTTTAACAGCTGGATTGTCAGCTATCCGATTTTTTATCTCGACTATTTTACTACTGTCATTTCCTGTATCATAAATTACTAGACCGACTTTGTCTTCCCTATCTTTGTTAAAATCAGCAACGCAAAACTTAATTCCGGCGAGTATTTCTTTTACGGCTGAAAGTCCTTCACCAGCTAAACCCGATAAAGGAAGCATAATCCCTATAATAGTTTCGTTACTATATACACCGCCTGAGAACATTTTTGATATTAGCGATTCAGCTTCACTTTTATAAGCCGAATTAGGATACAGTTTTATTAATTCACTAAAAGAAGTTTCAGCTTCACTGAACAAGCTGTTCTCAATTTGCAGTTTACCTGTTAACAGTAAAAGATATGATTTTACTTTTTCATCTTTAGCTGATTTATAAAGATCTTTTAAATCAGAAATACTAAGATACTGAAGTGATATATCTTCAGCGGAATTTTTCGCTTCATCAGAATAAATTTTAGAGCCGGAATATTGAAGAACTGATAATAACTGATTG
>CAZUOC010000273.1:0-4193 GCA_964622335.1 uncultured Ignavibacteriaceae bacterium | reverse complement strand
AGATCCCCGTTAACTACTCATCAGCTAAAATTGTGGTATAATGAGAGGAATAATCTAGATTCGGTTTTTCGAGGCATGTTATGAAATCGAACTGGAAGCGTAACGGCATTATATTTTTCGTTATTGTGCAAAGTACTGCTATTGCAGGCTCCTTTATTTTTGGGATAGTCTCTGATCATATAGGTCCTAAAAAAACTATTACAATAACTTTGGTTGTTTGGATAGCAGTTGTTATTGGAGCTTTTTTTGTTCAAACAGTTTCTGAATTTTATATTGTCGGGCTGCTTGCAGGATTAGCAATCGGCTCATCACAATCTTGCAGCCGTAGTTTAATGGCGTTGCTTACTCCTAAAGAAAGAGAAGCAGAATTTTTTGGTTTTTATGATGGATTGTTCGGCAAGTCTTCTGCAGTTGTTGGTCCATTAGTTTATGGAATTGTCTCAGATATTTCTAATGAAAGATTTGCTGCCCTTGCTATTGGTGTTTTTTTTGTCGTAGGACTTTTTGTTTTGCAGAAAGTTGTAGTTCCAACATTAAAGAATTTTTCTTCCTGACTTCTCCTTGAGTTGATTTTTAGTTTGTTAGGCGAGTAAACAAGAGAATGTCTATTATTTTAATTCTCTTTAACTGATACTGGTTGCATCAATATTTCATCTATCAGTTCCAGGATATCATTTTTAAAAAAGGGTTTGGGTAAATAATAAGAGAATCCTGATTCTTTAAGTCTTTCCTCATCACCGGGCATTACATAAGCTGTAACAGCAACAACAGGTTTGTAACCGTTTATATCAGTTTTTCTGATCTCACGAACAATATCAATACCATTATACTTACTGCTTAATCCTATATCGAGTAGAAAAATATCGTACTCGGTATTTTTTATTATCTCCATAGCTTTTTCAGAATCTTTACATACATCTAATTGGTACTTGTCTTTTAAAAACATTTTTAATGTATTTATACATATATCATCATTCTCAACTAAAAAAATCTTTGCTTTCTTTTTGAGGTTTCTCTTAGCACTTGCCAGGACGTTTAATCCTGAGTCCAAATTCCCGTTAGTTGGTATTGCAGAAATTGCAGGTAAGATAATTCTAAAGATACTTCCTGTGTTTACTAAACTCTCAACCTCAATTTCCCCGTTCATTATCCTAATATATTTTTTAGCCAAGGTTAGTCCTAATCCTGTCCCCTCAAACCTTCTGGCTAAACCTTCACTTACCTGCCTGAAGGGCTCAAATATTGTATCAAGCATTTCTTTCGGTATTCCCACACCTGTGTCTTTAACTTCTATTATAATTTTATCAGAATAATTTTTTAGTCCTACTGTTATTTTACCCTTATTAGTGTACTTTACAGCATTATTCAGCAGGTTATTCATCAAGTTTATAAACAGGTTTTGTTCAACATCTGCGTATACTTCGTTCACATCTTTATTGAAAATTAATTCTAATCCTTTTTCGAGGGCAGCGATTTTATATAAATTCACTGTTTCATTAATTAATTGTGAAATATTAAATTTTTCTAGTTTAACATTACTTAGTTCTGATTCGGCTTTAGAGAGATCCAAAATCTGGTTCAATGTATCATGAAGTCTATCTCCACTCTTTTTTATAATACCTGCCATTTCCTTAGTCTCACTATCTTTAGTTTCGTTCTGAATAATATCCGCATAACCCAAAATACCTATAAGAGGTGTTCTTATTTCGTGACTCATATTTGCCAGAAAGTTTGTTTTTAACCTATTCATTTCTTCAGCGGTTTCTTTAGCTTTTATTAATTCAATCTCTGTTCTCTTTCTTTCTTCTATTTCATTTTCGAGGTTAATAGTTCTTTCTTTTACTTGCTCTTCAAGCTTTTGATTCCAGCTTTTTAATTTACCCTGACTTATTTCCAGATCATCCATCATAAGGTTAAATGTTTTTGCTACTGCACCAATCTCATCATTAGGTTCAACAGCTCTTATGCTCATATCACCCGAAGATATTTTCTTAGCAGTCCTTATTATATCATTCAATGTTCTAAGCGAATATTTACTTATAAAATAAACAAGCGCACTCCCAATCAGAAATAAGACAATACTTATCAGGGCAATTAAATATCTGCTTTCCTGGATCTGTTTATTTATTTCAGCAAGTGAGTAACCGGCATATAAGTAACCAATCGTTTTGTTATTATGAATAACAGGTTCTACAGTTTTTAAGAGCAAATATTTTGAATCAATTGGATTGCTTACATCATAAAAAATAATTTTATTTGCTAACGGATAATTATATTCTGCAAGTATTCCTTGCTCGCTATGAACCACTACTATATATGTAATATTTTTATTCCGTTTAGCTCCGGATATTACTTCTTTCAGATTATCTTCATCTTCAAAAAATAAAGCGGGCCGTAAACTATAAGAAAGTAACATATTAATTGATCGTGAATTATTTAGTAATGCTTCCATCTGCATTTGTTCATACTTGCCGGGGAAGTATAAAAATATAGATAATGCAATAATTGCAAAAAGAGATATTAAGGTAAGAACTAATTTCGATTTTATGCTGTAAAACATCTAATTATTTATCACTTCTGATATACTTAGTAACTGTGAGTTAAATTCTGCGCCTTCCTGTTTTGATGTCCCGAGATTAATTACAATTGAAGGTTTACCATCTTTAATATTTATGCATACGGCAATTCCGTTTTTTATGTATTCAGATACTCCTGTAAAAGAAAGTATTTTTTCTTTTTGTGTTATATCTGTAATATCTTTTATATCAATTCCCTTCAGAGGAAGAATAAAAATGATCTTAGCTTCGCTACCGACTATCGATTCATAAATATTACCGCTGAAAATATTCATTAATTGATACTCCACTTTCTTTCCCTTTACGAAAAAGTTTTTTTCTTTTATTATTTCTACCAGTTCATTTTTTTGATTTGCGGAAGTTTTGAAATTATTTTGATAGATAATTCCAATAACCACCTTCTCATTAAATTTATTTTGAAATTCCTTGTCGAACGTTATTATCTTTAGCAATAAAATATATTGAGTATCTAAAGGTACCTCCTGTGGTAATATTGTTTTAACAAAAATTAAAGAAACAATAAAAACAAATTTCATCAGTTATTAATCCTTTGTTTAAAAGCTATAACCGATTTTCAGAATAAAAGTTCTGCCCGTTTGAGGGATTGCAGTTTGAATATGTTCGATTCCACCTGGTAATTTATATCTCTTATCGAACACATTATTAATCTTCAATGAAAAGCTCAGATCATCACTTAAAGGTCTGATGATTATATTCATATTGGCAATAAAGAAGGGACTTGTTACATTATCATATATCGTTTTTCGTCCTTTTTCATAGTGTAGCTCTGCAGCCAACGATAAATTATTTGAAAAATCATAAACCGAACCCAAATTGAATATTTGTTCAGGCACATTGGATAATTCGCTGCCGCTTTCAATGTTCTTGCTGCTTTGGAAAGTATAATTCAGATAATTTTTAAGATTTGAATAGTAAAGCCGAAACTCGAGTTCGGCGCCTGATGCTTTAATATTGTTTAGGTTCACAAATTGATATGTTGAATCAGCTTCATCTAACTGAATATCAATAAGATTATTAATAGTATTTTGAAAAACAGATACTGTTGAAAAAATATTTTTGCCAAACCTTTGTTCAGCTATAAATTCTGTAGTTATAATCTTTTCATATCGTAATCCGTTACTGATTTTTTGGACTGGGTTGTCCTCGTAATTTACTTCATAAACGTTTGGTGCTCTTAATGCTTCACCATATAAAAACTTAAATGTAGTCGAGCTTAACCCATAAATTATTCCGAACCTCGGGATGATACTCAGTTTTATCCCGGAATGTTTCTCCCCACGTATTCCCGTTATAATGCCTAAATTTTTAAATGGTTTATATTCATTATTCAGATAAAAAGAAAAATTATTATAAGGGTAATTTCCACCATATATCTCACCTCCACTTTCCCAGTAAGTATAAGTCGCATCAACTGAATTCTGATATTCAGTTCCAATTACAATTATGTCGTTGGATATAATATTCCATGTCAGCTGAGCCTCTCCTCCTATCTGGTTACCAATGCTTTCGTCAAAAAAACCATATACTCCATCATTATCTGAATAAGGATAATATCCCTCATACAAATAATGATCATAATAAGTCCTCAATAACAGC
>CAZUOC010000272.1:0-4205 GCA_964622335.1 uncultured Ignavibacteriaceae bacterium | reverse complement strand
ATATAAATCAAAGTTTCTGCCTGTTTTGCTATTAATGTTTGAAGCAAAGATTATTTTTTTCCCATCTGGAAAAAAGAAAGGAGCAAAGCTTGCCTTTCCAAAATCTGTTACTTGTTTCATATTCGAGCCGTCAGAATCCATAACATAAATTTCCAGAGCTGTCGGTCTTACTAAACCGTTATTAACGAGATCATCATAATCTTTTTCTTCTTCATCAGTTTTTGGTCTGCTTGCCCTAAAGACGATCTTTTTCCCATCTAAAGAAAAATATGGACCTCCGTCATAACCTTTTGCATGAGTAAGTCTTGTCTGGTTACTGCCGTCAATATTCATAACATAAATTTCAGGATCGCCGTCTCTTGTAGAAGTGAAAACAATTTTGTCGCCGATGGGAGAAACAGTTGCTTCCGCATCGTAGCCATAGGTATTTGTAATTTGTTTTAGATTACTTCCATCCAGTTCTGCCATAAAGATGTCAAACGTTTCGTAGAGTTTCCAAACATAACCTTTTGAACGGTCGGGCGGGGGAGGACAATTTTTATCAGCAAAATGCGTCGAAGCATAAATTATTGCTGTATCTCCGGGTAAAAAATAAGAACAGGTTGTTTTTCCGAAACCGGTTGAGACCATTTTTTTATCAGATCCATCAATATTCATTGTAAAGATTTGGTCGCAAGGAAGATTATCGGAATTAGATTGGTAAATAAGTTCTCTTTCATCAAAAGAGAAATAAGCTTCTGCATTTTCTCCTGATTCTGTTAACATTTTTATATTGGCAAGATGTTTCTCCCCGGGAAAACGAAGAGAATCACTTTGGGGAAGAGCAGTTAAACTAAAAATAAAAATCAAAAACAAAACTGAAAATATTCTTTTCATAAGATTTCCGGAAATTAAAATTATTGGTAAGAAATTATTATTCGGGAACATGAACAAGAAAATATTCTTTTGCAGATTCTCCGATTGATTTCGCTTCCTTTAATGTCATGTGCATTTCATCGGGAGTATCTTCATCATGTCCTGCTTCAATTATAGCAAGATCGGATCCTTTTGCCTGCTGAACGAGAGTTTCGCAATAAGCTGTGTCGCCTCCGTAGCAAATCTTCATTCCGCCGAATGTAAACTTATATCCTAAAGAAGGAACCTGCCTTGTTGTAATTCCGTCGTGTAAATATTCTTTATGAATAACTGGGAAGGGGCGAATTGTTACATCCTTGCTTTTAAAATTTACATGTTTGCTGATTTTCTTTAAGCGGATTTTGTAAGGCAAAGTTTTGGCGTAAACTTTGTTGAAAGCATTATGAATACTTTCAATCTCTACGCAACCTTTAGGATAGTGTATTGACAATGGTGTTTTTCTATTCATAACACGCAAATAAGTTAACAAAGCCCAAACGCCGCCAACATGATCATGATGACCGTGAGTTATAAACAAATCTGAAATGCTGAGAATTTTATCAGTACCAATCTCTTTATTTAAATCTCGTAAAATTCCATCGCCGGGATCGACGACAAAATGATTACTGCCGGCTTTAATTAATATACCTGTTGCAATATTCGGTATCGAGCAAAAGATTTTGATATAAAAATTATTCTTTTGCCAGACTAATGGATATCTTTGCGCTAACATATAATCCTAATTAAAAAGTTTGTTTTTTATAGTATTTACAGTTCTTCGGATCCTTGCAGCGGGCGAAAATGTTGAAAGAATAACTTTCAAAAACAAAACCTAAACGATCGCTTATTTGTGGAGGAAGTTTTTTAATATGCTGATCAACAAATTCTACAATACGTCCACAGTCTACACAAATCAAATGATCGTGGCTCTGTCTTTTAAAATTACTTTCATATCTCGTTAAATTTTCACCGAAGTTTCTTTTACTTAACAAATCACATTGAACAAGAAGTTCCAGAGTTTTATAAACTGTAGCGCGGGAAACTCTCGAATGATTGTTCTTCATCAGAATATAAAGATCATCTGCACCAAAGTGACCTTCGTAATCGAGCGCTGCATCCATTACTTCAAATCTCTCCGGGGTTATCCTGTTTTTCTCCCCTTTTAAGAAGATTCGGAAAATTTCGGAAGCTTGAGGGTGTTTCAATTTTTGAATAATCCTGATAAATGATTTCTACGTAAAAATAAAGCGGGTTTGTGTTAATATCAAGAAACGCTGTTATACCGAGTTTCAATTAATTCCTATGAAACGCAGACCATTAACAGTAATGAATGTTAAAACATAAGCAGTTGTAGTAAAAACAATTATTTGTAAGAGTGGAATTCTCCAGCTTCCGGTTTCTTTCCTGGAGACTGCAACTGTGGAAAGGCATTGCAGTGCAAATACGAAGAAAACAATCAAACCTACTATTGTTGCAGTTGTAAATAATTTTTGACCTGAGCTTCCGATTGTGGCTTCTCTCATTGATTTTATCATTGATTGCTGAAAAGTGTTGTTATTTTCCCCGGTTACTTTGAAAATCAAGGCAAGTGAACTTACGAAAACTTCACGTGCTGCAAATGCAGAAATTAAAGAAACTCCAACTCTCCAATCCATTCCTATCGGTGTCATTACCGGCTGGATTAATTTTCCTAAATCAGATGCATAAGAAGTTGAGAGACGTTCCATTTCCTTTGCGTGCGTAATTTCTTCAGTTGTTTGGTTGTTTGTTTTAACCATGGGATTTATGTTCGGGAAATAAGTAAGAAACCAAAGTATTATTGAAAAAGCTAATATGATCGGACCAGCTTTCTTCATATAAATTTTCGCATTCATGTAAGAATTAACAAAGATAAACGAAAACTTTGGTTTTCTATATGCAGGAAGTTCAAGAATAAAAGAAGAATTATCTTCTTCTTTTACAATTTTATCCTTGAACCTGTTTATTATGCTTGCAACAATTATTGAACTGGAAATACTAAAGATATAAACAGCTGCAAGAAAAATTCCACCAAGCCATGATTTTTCAGCAGGAAGCAAAAATGCAATCAATAAAGCATAAACAGGAAGTCTTGCACTGCAGCTCATCAATGGCAGAATAAATATTGTTAAGAATCTTTCTCTCTTATTCGGGATAGTTCGTGCTGCCATCATTGCGGGAATTGCACAGGCAAAACCCGAAAGCATTGGTACAAATGATTTTCCGTTTAATCCAATTTTTGAAAGAGGCTTATCGACCAACATTGCTCCGCGTGCTAAGTAACCTGTATCTTCAAGGAATCCAAGTAAAAGAAAAAGAATTAAAATCTGAGGAAGAAAAACAAGCACAGAACCTGTTCCACTTATGATTCCTGTTGAGATAAAATCAGAAAAGAGATTATTGCCAAGAAGGGTGGCAGATTCTGTTGATAAGAATGCAAATAGATCATCAACTAAAGTCATCAACGGTTGTGCAAGCCAGAAGATAGATGTAAAAGTTGCTGCCATTATAATAAAGAAAAATACAGGTCCCCATATTCTATGCAGAAGCAGCGTATCAATTTTTAAAGTAGTTGAATCAACCTTATTTCTTGCGCCGTTTGAAGGTTCGATTAAAACTTTAAGCTGGGAGTTTGCTGCTTCAAGGTTAAATCCGTTTCCGTTTGATGAAATTTCATAAATAACATCACGTTCGATGCTTTCAATTTCCTTATAAACTGCTAAGAGAGATTCACGATCAATTTTAGCGGGAGAAATTGTTTCGGATTTTTTATCCTGTAACTTTGTTTTATCAAGTTCTACTTCAATTACTCTTAGTAGTTTATTAACTCCATCACCGGTTCTTCCATCAATCTGAATTATCTCACAATTTAAAGCTAATTTTAGTTTGACAAGCGACAATCCTAGTTTTTTCTTTCTTAAAAGATCATTCATCGTTAAAGCCACAATCAGATTAAATCCGGAATTCAGTAATTGCTTTACTAAAAGTAGATGGCGTGAAAGCTGGCTCGAATCGACTGTGACAACTATAAGATCAGGGGAACCATAAACGGGATGATCGAACAAGGCACTTACGGAAATTTTTTCGTCTGGTGAATTTGCGGAAAGACTTATTATTCCCGGAGAATCAATTACATTTGCGTTTATATTGAATCTTTTTTGGAGATGAGCAATACTATACTCGACGGTAGCACCGGGATAATTAACTGTTTTATAATTTTTGCCGCTGAGATAATTGAAGAGAGTAGTTTTTCCGGAGTTAGGAGGACCAACTACTGTAATCAAAGGAACGGT
>CAZUOC010000271.1:0-4212 GCA_964622335.1 uncultured Ignavibacteriaceae bacterium | reverse complement strand
TGAGATTAATATATTCCTGAAAAAATGAATTCAAACTTTCCCTTAGTAATTTATTAAAATTAATTTTATCTCACTAAAAGTCGGAACCTTTGATATTCACTTTCACTTTGCACAAATAATTTTCTGCTGCCATGCATCTCGATCTCATAGGATTAAAATCAAGTCTTGTTGATTTATACATATACTTGAATTCCCGATACGAATATTCATCTCCTTTTTATTCAATCCTTTCTTTTGCTTCTATCTTTTTTGCTTTTGTAGTTAAATAGTAGAAAGCTGGAATCACATAAAGAGTTAATATCGTAGAAGCGATTAAACCTCCGATTGCAACAACACCTAAAGGTATTCTCATTTCCTTTCCTGCTTCACCTATACCGAGAGCAAGAGGCAGCATTCCAAGTATTATTGCTACAGAAGTCATTATTTGAGGTTTAAGCTTTGTTGGAGCAGCTTCAAGCAGAGCATCGTGAGGTAAATAACCCTGTTCACGTCTTAACTGGTTTGTATAATCAAGTATAAGTATTGCATTGTTAACTACAATGCCGATCAGCATTATTATAGCCATAAGAGAAGTAATGTTGAATGCAATACCTGTAATATAGAGCGAAAGTATGACTCCAATTAATCCTAACATTACAGTTAACATAATCAAAACGGGCTGTAAAAAGCTTTCGAGTATTGCAGAAAGTAGCATATAAGTTAAAAGTACTGCCAGGAAGAATGCAAAAATCATATCTGTAACCATCTCGTTCATCATCTTAACATTTCCACCCCACCTTACATAATAGCCCGGAGGCAAATCTAAATTAGCAATTCGTCTGTCTATTTCCCCTGTAACATTACCAAGCGGAACGCCCGCAGCTGGTGAACCGATAAACTGAATAGACGTAAATTTATCTCTATGCAAAATTTTTGAATATCCCGTTGTGAACCTGACATTTGCAAGCTGAGACAAACGGTAAGATCCGTTACGTGTAGCTATAGGAATATTCCCGATTTTTTCCGGTGTGTCAACCGATTCATCATTTAGCGTAACTGTGATATCATATTCATCACCAAGTTCCCTGTACTTTGCTGATTGAATTCCTTCTACCGAAGCCCTTAGAGAAAGTGCCAGGTCAGTGATAGTAATACCGGCATCGTTTAATTTTTCCCTGTAAGGAAATACTGTTATCTCCGGCTTACCTGCACGCGAACTTTCATCCAGATTATTTAAACCGGGAATGTTATATATTTTTTGCAAAACACTGTCTTTATATTTTATAAGTTCTTCCTGATCCTGCCCCATCAGAAAAAACTGAATAGGTGCGCCACCCTCTCCCATTCCCGAAGCAACATCTACTTTTAATTTCGTATTTGGAATATCAGCTAATTCAGAAGCAAATATAGAAATCATCTGTTCAAGCCCAATTTCTCTTTCTTTAACATCCACAAGCTGAACATCAATCCTTGCCATGTTTGTACCTATATCAAGGTCACTTAGCTTACCAAGATTTGTGATCATATGTTTTACTTCAGGATGATGTTTAATCTTATTCTCAATCTGCCTGACTTCTGCTGCAGTTGCTTCAAGATTGTATCCTACTGGAAGCTCTACTTCAATTTTAATTTTTCCATCATCCATTGTTGACATAAATTCAAATCCAAGCTTTGGAGCAAAAATCACCATAACAAGAATAAATAATAAAAATGAACCTGCGACTACGAGAAGACTTTTTACTTTTGATTTCAGAACCCAGATAAGTGATCTTTTATATAATGCAGTTTGTACATCTTCAAATCTGTTAAGTATTGTCGCAATTTTACCCGGCTTATGTTCTTTCTTCAGAATAAGTGAGGCGAGCATCGGGGTAAGTGTAAAAGACATAAGCAAAGAAAAAATTGTTGCGAATACTGCTGCAAGTGCAAGCTCTCTTAACCATAAACCAACTAATGAAGACATATTAGCAATCGGCAAAAACACAACTAAATTTGTAAGAGTTGCAGCCATAACAGCGACTGTCATTTCACTTGTTCCTTTATATGAAGCTATTCTTATGTTTTGACCCATCTTCTTGTATCTGAAGATATTTTCCAGCACCACAATAGAATTTGCAACCAGCACACCGACCGACACTGAAAGCCCCATCAACGTCATCATATTTAATGACAAACCAAATGCTTTAAGTAAAAAGAAAGTAGAGATAATTGACGTGGGCATTGAGAGAGCAACAATAAGTGTAGACCTAATATCGTGTAAAAACAACAACAATATTATACCTGTGAAAATAACACCAAGTATGATGTTGCTCATAGTATCGTTAACGCTACTGCGGACGAATTCCGATTCATCATTTACAATTTCAAGATCGGTTCCTTGCGGTAAAGTTGCCTGAATTTCGGGAAGTGCCTCCCTGATAGCTTTGGCAACTTCTACAATGTTGCCTTCGGTGCTTTTAACAATACCAAGCCTTACAACATTCTCATTCCTGAAATTTTCTTTTACATTAAAGTAAATTGACCTCTGCCTGATATCCTTTCCGCCATCCACAACCTGCGCAAATTGTCTTATCTTCTTCGGTCCGAAAGCGGTAGGTACTTCAATTTCTTTTATTGTTTCAGTGTTATTGAACTGACCGCTAAGCCTGACAGTATATTCCTGATCTCCAATTTGAAAATAACCCCCGGGAATATCCATATTGTGAGCAGCAAGAATCTGTGTTAACTGCGGGAGAGAAATTACATTTTCATAAACAGTTCTATTGTTAAGAACAATTCTGATTTCTCTTTCCTGTCCCCCGGTAATCTGTACTTTAGCAACACCCTGAATTTGTGAGAAGCGGTCTTTCAATTGCTTGTCTGCAATTTCATAAAGCTGGCGAGCATTAAGATCACCACTGAGAATAACATCAACAACAGGAAACTGTCTTAAGTCGACTTTCTGAACTATAGGTGCTTCCGCATCATCAGGAAGATCATTAATTATTTCATCAATTTTATCTTTCACTTCCTGGTTGGCAACGTTTACATTTTTGCCAAGCTTGAATTCCATTATAATTATTGAAACGCCGTCAAGAGAATAAGATTCTATTCTTTCAACCTGGCTTATTGTTGAAATAACTTCTTCAATTCTTTTAGTAATGAGTGTTTCAATTTCTTTTGGATTAGCTCCCGGGTAAACAGTTGAAATCGTAACATAAGGAATTTCCACATCCGGCTGAAGGTTAAGGTTAAGAGTAAAATAAGCCAGCGCGCCGAAGATAAGGAAGATCAATATTCCAACTGTTGTAAGTACAGGACGGTTAATAGATACTTTTGCTAAAAACATTTTCCGGTTCCCTTCTATTGAATCACTTTGACTTTTGTACCATCATTCAACTGCGATGCACCCTGGGTAATCAACTGGTCCCCTTTATTCAACCCGTCTGTTACCTCGTACTCGATACCCGAATCCATTCCGTTAGTAATATATTTCTTAGCCGCCTTTCCTTTCTCATCTACAAAAACAAAGACACCCTTTTCATCTTTTTGAACCAGGTTTCTTGTGATTACAATAGCTTTATCTTTTTTATGAACAAGAATTTTTACTTCAACTGTAAGCCCGTTTTTTAATTCCATATTTGAATTAGGAAATTCAATCTCAGCATAAAAAGCCTGCTGCATCGGATCAATTCCAAGAGAGACATCAGTTACTTTACCTGCATAAATTTTGTTGTTATAAGTGATCTCAGCATTCATACCTTTTTTAATTAAACCAATCTCTTTATCCGTAACCCAGACTTTGGCTTTCATTATGTTAAGCTGTGCAACCGTGAACAGGTGAGTTTCACTTTTAACATTATCGCCTTCGTTCACTTTTAAATCAACAAGATAGCCATCGAATGGAGAATCAATGAAAATCATATCTTTAGAAGCCTGTAAGTTTGATTTTGCAACGAGGTATTGCGTTTCAGCTGCGTCATAATTTGCCTGAGCAGTTTCGCCGGCTTGCAGTAAGGCTTTCATTCTATCATGGGTTTTTTCAGCATTCTCAAATGCTGATTTTGCCTGTTCATATTGTGCTGCCAGGTGATCCGCAGGGAATTGAAGTACGATTTGATCTTCCTTAACAAAGTCTCCTACTTTAAAATTTATCTTTTCAATTTTTCCACCGACTATTGAGCTACGTGTAGCTTCTTTAATACCGCTTAGTTTTGAAAAATAACCGAGATATTTTTTGAAAGATTTTAATTT
>CAZUOC010000270.1:0-4218 GCA_964622335.1 uncultured Ignavibacteriaceae bacterium | reverse complement strand
ATTTTCGTTGTAGTAATATCATTGATCTTATTCGGGGGTTATTCATATACATTTTCACTCATTAATAGTAACCGTGATATCAACTCACTTAAGAATACAAACGAAGTACTCAGAATAAGGCTTGGAGAACTAACCAAACAATTTAGGACATTAGGTCACGATCTTGATAGCCTTGTTAGCTATAATTCTGATTTGAGAGTAGCTGCAGGACTCCCACCTGTACCTGATGAGGTAAGAATGTTGGGTTATGGTGGGGGCTTATATGATGATAAGCCATTGATCTTTATTAAAGATTCCGATGAGCTTGAAACTACATTTAAACTTGCAGATGATTTGTTGAGGAAAGTTGATTTTGAAAAATCAAATTACCTTGAGATAGCTAATAAACTTGAGGAGAATAAGAAGCTTTATTCTTCTTTGCCGGCAATTAAACCTTGTCCCGGCACAATAGGAGTCCACGGGTTCGGTATGAGGATGCATCCAATTCTACATCGAATAATGATGCACGAAGGAATCGACATAGTTGCAGATTTAAGAACACCGGTTCATGCTTCCGGGCAAGGGAAGATTGTCTTTACAGGATATAAAGGAGGACTCGGTCTAGCGGTGGAGATCGATCACGGTTTTGGTTACAGAACCATATATGGACATTTATCAAAAATACTTGTTAAAAAGGGACGTAAAGTAGCCAGAGGAGATGTGATTGCTAAAACCGGGAACACAGGATTGTCAACAGGTCCGCATCTTCATTATGAAGTTGAACATGATGGTATAAGACAGGATCCAATGAAATTTATTTTTGATGGAACAGATCTTTTTGATTAGATAATATTTTTTTAGGGAGTCACAATAAAGCAAAGTATGGTCATACGGAGGTGTCATGGAAATAATAAACGAAAAGATATTAGCGGCTACAGCAATTGCTGTTTTTTATGCACTTACCAGGTTGATGAAACCTCAAACGGTGATTAAGGTTATTATTAACACGGTGCTTGGGATAATTACAATTATCTGGGCATTAGATTTTTTTGGAATTTATCCCTACACCAAATTTTTACATTTAAGTTAGTAAATCCTTATAGTATTTGGAATGGATAGACTAAATTTTTGTTAAGGTACTTGTAATAAAAATGCTGAACAGTTATTTATTTATCGTAAACTTTCTTTAACTGATATTTGTTTGCAAACTTTGTCAGAATAGAGTACTATAATTTCTGCAAACCCATCGCGCTCATTCTTTCCGCAGGACTACATATCAGCAGTTTCAACAAGCCAGTCTCCTGTCTTTAAAATTCAAAAACCATAAAAAAATACTTATTATGAGTCTTGTCTATTGTTTTTATAAAAATAAAAATTGGTAGTTCGTTTACAAAAAAATTTTAAACGAAATAAAAACTATATTAAATAATTATAATCTTAAATGTTTAATTTATAGGCATTCATTTTTAGGTGCGTTTATGAACCAATCTGTGACAATTGAAGAATTAAAGAAGGTTATTGCTCTGCGGGATTTACCTGATGATCATCTTGAATGGATTTTAGCTCATTCAAAATATATAGAGCACGAAGATGGAGATATAATCATGAAAACAGGTGAGTCAATTGAGGAAATGTCTTTCCTGTTAGAAGGGAAAATGGACTTTTATATGAATATAAACGGGCAATTGGTTTATTACTTTAGTTTTGAAAATAATAATCTTGTTGGTGGTATAAGCGGACTTCTTCCGTATTCGAGAATGCGAACTACACCTGGTAATTCCTATGCTGTTGGAAAAGTGCGCTTGCTTAAGCTTCATAAAAAATATTTTCAGGAGCTGGAACAGCTTAATCCGAATTTTATCCAGAAACTAATCGGCTATATGACTGAAAGAGCCCGGGTTTTTGCAACAACGCAAATGCAGCAGGAAAAAGTGAGTGCTCTCGGAAAACTTGCTGCCGGCATTGCCCATGAAATGAACAATCCTGCATCTGCAATAGACAGAATATCGGAAGAGTTGAATAAAAGATTGAAGCTTAATTTTGAGCTTACCGAAGAATTGCTGAAATATAATATCTCTCCCGCCCTTATACAGAGTATCGGGAAGATAGCAAGAAATAAAAAAAATAGTCCTTCCATAAAAACTAAAGTCACTCCGCTTCAACGGATTCAAAAAGAAGACGAACTAAATGATTGGCTAAATGAAAAAGGAATCAACGACCGGAATGAAATGGCAGAAACATTTACCGATGCAGATTTTTCACCGGAGGATTTACAAATAATTAATAATGATGTTGATAAAGAAGCGTTCCAAAATATTCTTAACTGGCTTGAGAATTTATTAAGTTCCGAACGGTTAATAAAGGATCTTGAAGATGCCTCCGAACGTATTTCAATGCTGGTCGATGCTATTAAATCCCATGTTCAAATGGATAGATCGGGAGATCTTTATCACTCAGATATACATACCGATATAGAAAATACTCTTATACTTTTAGGATATAAAATTCGTGAGAAAAATATCCATGTTAAAAAAATCTTCTGTGAAGATATGCCTGAAGTTGAAGCTTATATTGGGGTATTAAACCAGGTATGGACTAATATTATTGATAACGCCATATATGCTGTGCCGAAAGATGGTGAAATTGTAATCCAAACTTTATGTGATAATAAAAATGTAACCGTACGGATTACCGATAACGGTACTGGTATACCCAAAGAAATTTTATCACGTGTATTTGATCCGTTTTTTACAACAAAGAAAGTAGGAGAAGGGACAGGTATAGGACTCGACATTGTAAAGAATGTAATCAATCAGCATCATGGAGAAATTAAAGTAAATTCCATTCCGGGCAAAACTGAATTTATTATCTGTATCCCGGTTTCTCAACATTAAATATCGCAAGAATAAAATATGAAACTTCCATTTATTATAATAATTGATGATGATACACAGGTACTAAGAGCTATCCAGCGGGATATACGGAATAAATTCCGTGAGGATTACAAAATACTGGCAACCGAATCGGCTGCAGAGGCTCTTGAAGCGGTTAAAGAGTTAAAATTAAAAAATGAAACAGTTGCACTTTTTATTTCCGACCAACGAATGCCTGAAATGGAAGGGACAGTATTTTTGGAAAGAGCAATGGAATTCTTTCCTGAAGCAAAAAAAGTACTATTAACAGCTTATTCAGATATTGAAGCTGCAATAAAAGCAATTAACACTTTAAGATTAGATTTTTACCTGCTTAAACCATGGAACCCGCCGGAAGAAAAACTTTATCCAGTAATAACCGATCTGCTCGATGACTGGCAGAATAACTTTACTCCCGATTTTGCTGGAATAAAAATCATCGGCTACCAATGGTCTCCATTATCACACAGAATAAAAGATTTTTTAACCGGCAATTTAATTCCGTATAAGTGGTTGGATGTAGAACTGAACAAAGAAGCCGCAGAGTTATTAAACACTCATAAAATTGAAACTAATGAATTACCGGCAGTTTTATTTGAAGATGGTAGTTTGTTAAAAAGTCCTGCTGAAATTGAAATCGCAAAAAAAATCGGATTGAAGTCAACTGCATCGGAAGAGCTTTATGATGTAGTAATTATTGGCGCTGGTCCTGCAGGTTTAGCCGCTGCTGTTTATGGTGGTACAGAGGGATTGAAAACACTTATGATCGAAAAGAAAGCACCCGGTGGGCAGGCTGGTACAAGTTCCAGAATTGAAAATTATTTGGGATTTCCTTCAGGACTTTCGGGTGCGGACTTAACCAGGAGAGCATTAACACAGGCACAAAGGTTTGGAGTTGAACTTCTTACACCCTGCCAGGTTATCGATATAAAAATGAAAGACAATTATAAAATTTTATCTCTTTCAAACGGTCCTGAAATAAAAACACAAACAATTATTATTTCCACTGGTGTTGATTATAATACCCTGGATGCCAAAGGAATAAATAATTTAACGGGTGCGGGAGTTTATTACGGTGCTGCAACAGCGGAAGCGCATTCCTGCAAAGACAAAGATGTCTATGTTGTTGGCGGTGGTAACTCTGCCGGACAGGCTGCAATGTATCTTTCCGGCATTGCTAAAAATGTTTTTATTGTTATCAGAAGGAACTCTCTTGATGCAACAATGTCGCATTACCTTATCAAACAGATCAACAAAACAAGTAATATAACTTTAATAACTGATTCTGTTGTTGTTGAAGCAGCAGGAAACAACCGGCTTGAATCTA
>CAZUOC010000269.1:0-4223 GCA_964622335.1 uncultured Ignavibacteriaceae bacterium | reverse complement strand
GGAGGAACTGCTCAGGCAGCTTGCAAACTTATAGAGAAACTTGGCGGACAGGTTGTGCAGGTTTCTTTTATTATAGAGTTAACTTTTCTTAAAGGCAGAACAAAGTTAAAAGATTATGATGTAAGGGCTTTAATAGATTACGACAGTGAATGATTAAAATATTATCCAATCTTTCGGAGCAATTACAACTACAAATTCACCTTTGTTAACCGATTCATCGAAAGTCTCCAACAGTTCTTTAGGAAAACCTCTTCTTACTTCTTCAAATTTTTTGGTTAGCTCCCGGCAGATAACTATATATCTTTCCGGCATAATTTCATTAAGCTCTTTAATCAGTTTTTCAATCCTGTATGTTGATTCATAAAGAACGATTGTTCTTTCTTCTTCCGATAATTCTTTAAGCTTTGTGCTTCTTCCTTTTTTAAGCGGGAGAAAACCTTCGAAGATAAATGAATCAGTCGGCAGTCCGCTTACTGTTAGGGCTGTAATCAAAGCGGAAACTCCGGGAATAGGAATAATTTCTATTCCATTTTTTATTGCTTCTGAAATTAATCTTATACCGGGATCTGAAATGGCTGGTGTTCCGGCATCAGAAACTAAAGCACAGTTTTTTCCCTTACTAATTCTTTCAATTAAATGCGGGATTTTTCTTGATTCGGTTTGTGCATTCATTGAAACAAGTTCTTTGTGAATATCATAATGTCTTAGTAAAATAGAAGTTACACGTGTATCTTCACAAATAATAAAATCAACTTCTTTAAGGATTTCAACTGCTCTTAAAGTTATATCTTTAAGATTTCCTATTGGCGTACTAACTATGTATAGTGACCCTGGCATTTCAAGTAAATATTCTTAATACTAGACTAAGTTACGAAGTTTTGAGATTTAAAATTTTAGATTTGAGATTATTTAAACGACAACCCCGCCAGAAGCGGGGTGTCATGCAAGTAGTGTAATAATATTTGTTGTTTACAAAAGGAAAGATAGAACTTTTCTAATAATATTCAATCCCTCATCAATTTCATCTTTTGTAACATTCAACGGTGGTCTGAAACGGATTGACTTTTCACCGCAGCCAAGAATCAGTAATTTTTCTTTATAACAAGCATTTTTAAAACTATTCCTGATTTCGGCTGAAGGAAGATCGAAAGAGCACATCAAACCCAAGCCACGAGCATTACTAACTATATCCGGAAAATCTTTTTGAAGTTCTTTTAACTTGCTAAGTAAATATTCTCCGACCATTCTGGAATTTTCAATAAGATTTTCTTCCTCAATTATTCTTAAGATGTGTTTCGATCTTACCATATCAACAAGATTTCCCCCCCAGGTAGAATTGATACGGCTCGATTTACGGAAGCAATGTTCCTCTACATCATCTATTCTGTCTGATACGATTATTCCGCAGGTTTGTGCTTTCTTTCCGAATGCAATAATATCAGGTTTAACATAATGTTCGGAAGCCCAGAATTTACCGGTCAATCCAAAACCTGTTTGAACTTCGTCGAACATTAAAAGAATTTCATTTTCATCTGCAATTTCTCGCAGCTTCTCAAAAAATTCTTTTCTGAAGAAATTATCTCCGCCTTCTCCCTGGATTGGTTCAATAATGATGACGGCAATATCATCCGGATTATTTTTTATTGTTGTATAAATCTCATCAATCGCTTTTTGCTCCATCTTAATAATTTCATTAAGATGTAGATCGAGAGGAAAAGTTATTTTTGGATTAGTTATTCTCGGCCAGTTGAATTTTGGAAAATATTTTATCTTATTCGGTTCTGTATTTGTTAATGAAAGAGTATAACCGCTTCTTCCATGAAATGCTTGGTTAAAGTGGATTACCTGATGTCCTTTTTCTTCCTTATAACCCTTTGCAAAATTTTTCTGCACTTTCCAGTCGAATGCAACTTTTAATCCGTTTTCAACTGCAAGAGAGCCACCGGAAATAAAAAATAAATATTTCATGTAATCGGGTTTTGCGATTTCCGAAAAAGTTTCAACAAACTCAGCCATGTAAGTTGTGAAGATGTCAGAATTGGATGGTTTGTTGATTGAAACTGCTGCCAGTTCATCTTTTACATTCAAAATCTTCGGGTGATTTAAGCCCAATGGTGAAGATGCAAAGAATGTAAAGAAATCTATATAAGTTTCACCGGTTTTTTCATCGACAAGATAAATACCGTGACTGTTTTTCAGATCAAGAACGAACTCAAATCCATCAGCAAGCATATATTGCTTAAGAATCTGATGTACGTCTTCTGCCTGAATTTTATCTGTTGTTAAAATTTTATCCATCATATTAATACCTAAAAATTTAGTTTACCAAAAAGAGTACCGTATTTGGGAAATAGAAAAACTGACAGTAAAAAGAAAAAAGGGAGGAGAATATTAAAAAACGTTCTCGAATTGAGAAACAAAATAGCTTCTGTTACTTTTGAAGCCGATTTGGCGGTAATATTTATTGTTAAAAGTTAACATATTTATCTAAAAATCTTGTCCTAATTTAAATATTAAAGGGTGATTTAGCAATACATTTTTATAAGGATGTTTTGATATATTCCAAATTCCAAATTGTTTTGGGCTTTTCCGCTTATCTATTATTTGATAACTTTGTATCAATAAAATCAAAAAAAGAGAGTTTAAAATGGAAGTAATGGAAAAATCAAAAATAAAGCTGGATTTTCTTGAAAAACTTGGAATTAAGAAAACAAATTACGGTTCTTCAAGTGGAACAAACTGGAATAAAACTACTTCTGAAAGTGAATTGAAAATTGTTTCACCAACAAACGGAGAATCGATAGCTTCAGTTTATCAAGCCTCTGAAGATGATTACGAAAAGATAATTACAACCGCTCAAGATGCATTTAAATACTGGATGAAAGTTCCTGCTCCTAAAAGGGGAGACGTTGTTAGACAAATTGCAATCAGGTTAAGAGATGTTAAAAAAGATTTAGGAACTCTTGTTTCTTATGAAATGGGAAAATCTTTGCAGGAAGGAGTGGGCGAGGTTCAGGAAATGATCGATATTTGTGATTTTGCCGTAGGACAATCCAGACAACTTTATGGGTTTACAATGCAATCGGAAAGAGTAAACCATAGAATGTATGATCAATATCATCCTTTGGGAATTGTTGCTACAATTTCTGCTTTTAATTTTCCTGTGGCAGTCTGGTCGTGGAATGCTATGATAGCGGCAGTATGTGGAAATGTAAATTTATGGAAGCCTTCCTCAAAAGTTCCTTTATCGGCAATTGCCTGCCAGAATATTATTGGAGATATTATTAATGAAAATAATTTACCAGAAGGAATTTTCTCATTGATTATAGGGCGCGGCTCAACAATTGGAGAAAAAATTCTTAACGATAAAAGAATTCCTTTGATATCCGTGACAGGTTCTACAAAAGTCGGACAACATGCGGCAGAAGTGGTGGCAAAAAGATTCGGCAAAACTATTTTAGAACTTGGTGGAAACAATGCGATTATTGTAACAGCAAATGCAGATCTAAAAATGGCTATGCCTGCAATTGTTTTTGGCGCTGTAGGAACAGCAGGACAAAGATGCACATCAACAAGAAGACTAATTGTGCATGAATCTATTTACGAAAAAGTAAAGGAAACTCTTGTTAATGCTTACAAAGGATTAAAAATCGGTGATCCTTTAAATGAAAAGAATCACGTTGGTCCTTTGATTGATAAAGATGCTGTTAAAGACTTTGTTAATGCTCTGGAGAAAGTAAAACAGGAGGGAGGCAAAATTATTTATGGCGGAGAAGTTTTGAGTGGCGATAATTATGAAACCGGAACTTATGTTGTACCGGCATTAGTTGAAGTTGAAAATAACTATAAGATTGTACAGGAAGAAACCTTCGCTCCAATTCTCTATTTAATTAAATACAAAGGTGAAGTTTCTAACGCAATCAAAATACAGAATGATGTTGTGCAAGGATTATCATCTGCAATTTTCACTTTAAATCTAAGAGAAGCAGAAGAATATCTTTCTTCAGCTGGCTCGGATTGTGGGATTGCAAATGTAAATATTGGTACTAGTGGAGCCGAAATTGGCGGAGCTTTCGGTGGGGAAAAAGAAACAGGCGGAGGAAGAGAATCTGGTTCTGATGCGTGGAAAACTTATATGCGAAGACAAACAAATACAATCAACTATGGAACCGATCTTCCACTTGCGCAAGGTATTAAGTTTGAAATATAACTGAAGAATTCGC
>CAZUOC010000268.1:0-4229 GCA_964622335.1 uncultured Ignavibacteriaceae bacterium | reverse complement strand
ATCTGTTGATTTCCAGTTTAAAGTTTTATTATTTTTTTTCATTTTTCTCTCAAGGTTGATATTGATTCACAATAATACCACAATCAAATGCAGTACTTTTAATAAGTTTAAGTGATAATTTCGAATCCACATCTTTAAATATCTCCAAACCTTTACCAATCGCTGTTGGATTGATAAACAGATGATATTCATCTATAAGATTATTCTTAATAAGTGACGAAACAAAACCGGCACCTCCGTAAACGACAATATCTTTTTCATTGTTCTGATTTTTTATTTTGTTTACTTCGTCAGTTATATCACCTTTAGCAAGAACTGTATTTTCCCAGTTACTTTTGCCCAAAGTTTTTGTGAACACAACTTTCTGATAATCAACCATTTGTTTTGCAAACGGGTATTCTTCTGAATCCGGTTTATTTTTTACATAATCCGTCCAGTAATTGATAAACTCATTTGTCATCTTTCTTCCAAGAAGAATTGTATCAACAGAATCTGTTAAAGCAGTGATGTAACCTTTGATTTTATCGTCCATATCCCACGTCATCCAGTCGAGTTCACCCTTTGGTCTTGCAACGAAACCATCAACTGACATTTGGACCTGCAATTTTAGTTTTCTCATTTTATTTTCCTTTTGAAATTATTATGGTTTACATTTCTTCTAATACCGATAAAATATTTCCCGCGGGATCCTTAAACCAGGCAATCGTCGGCATTCCTTCTTCTTTTACAATTCCTTTACTGTCGGTTTTAATATCCGGCATGTTATAAATTTCAAAACGAACACCTTTCTTTGTCAGTTCATCGACTGCTTTTTCAACATCTTTTACATGAAAATTAAAAACGGTGAAGGTTGCTGGGACATGATCCGGTTTTTGATAGATCATTAAACTGTTCCCGTCCTGGAAATTGATTCTTAGCAAACCATCCATCCCGGGAATATCATTAACATCAAGACCCAAAGTTTGTGAATAGAATTTCTTTGCCTTTGCTGCATCATCTACAGAAAAACTGCTGAAAGTTTTTGTGTAATCTAACATTGCATTAACCCTTTCAAACTTGTTTATAAAATATTTCCCTGTTAATATCGCTTGCCGATTCGATTGAAGATGTATCGACAATATAAGAAGTTAATCCCTGTATTTTTTCATCCTTTAGCTGATATATATCACAGAAATAATTACCCGCCATTTTTCCGCTGCTTTCTACAACAACAAATTCACCTTCAGCCACAATATTTTTTATTTTATTTGAACTAAAATTTTCGAGATGCAATTCTTTTAGAGTTTCAAGAAATTCTTTTTTTCCTTCGATAACCGGCATTCCTACAATGTTCCATTTAATGTTATCATCAATAAAAGCTGAAACTGTCTCTGCATTTCCTTTTAAAAACACTTTATTGATTTTTTTTACTATCTCTTTATTTCTCTCTGATATATCTATCAATAATTCTTTTGCTATTCAGCTTCTGTTTATTTTTGATTGTTTACCTTAATGACTAAGACAAACATAACAGCATAAATTAAAATTTGGAAGGTGCAAATACGACAATTTAAAGGGTTGATTGCGACATCAACTATCCATAATTTTGCTCAAATTCCAAACAACAAAAAAGAGACTAAAATGAAGCGGATTTCAATTCTCGTTACAAAAGGAGCAATATTAGGCAATGTTGAGGGACCGCGGCAGGTTTTTACAGAGGTTAATCAACTGCTTGCAAGTATGGGTAAGCCGCCGTTGTTTGAAATCCAGCTTGCAGGGCTTTCCAGAGAATCTCTTTTAAATAACGGCTTGTACACTATTATAACGGAACCAATAAAAAATATAAAGAAGACAAATTTAATTATTATTCCTGCAATGTACGGCAACTTACAGAAAGCAGTGGAAGACAATAGAGAATTTATTCCCTGGATTGTTAAACATTATAATTCCGGTGCTGAAGTAGCGAGTTTATGCCTCGGTGCTTTTCTGCTTGCATCAACAGGCTTGCTTGAGGGAAGAAAGTGTGCAACACACTGGCTTGCTGCAAATGATTTCAGGAAAATGTTCCCAAATGTAAATCTTGTTGAAGATAAAATCATAACCGATGAACAAGGAATTTATTCAAGTGGCGGAGCTTATTCTTCTTTAAACTTAATTTTATACCTTGTTGAAAAATTTGCCGGAAGAGAAGCAGCGATCTTCTGTTCCAAAGCGTTCCAAATTGATATTCAGCGCGACAGCCAGTCGCCTTTTATGATATTCATAGGACAAAAAGAGCATGAAGACGAGTCAATCAAAAAAGCACAGGAGTACATTGAAACTAATTTCCAGAACAAAATAACTGTTGACCAATTAGCATCAATGCTTGCTCTGAGCAGAAGAAATCTCGAACGAAGATTTAAGAAAGCAATAGCAAATACTGTAGTTGAATATATTCAAAGGGTGAAAATAGAAGCTGCTAAAATGAGCTTTGAAACATCGCACGAAAATGTAAACGAGGTTATGTATAAAGTCGGTTATCAGGATCCCAAGGCTTTTCGAGTTACCTTTAAACGAATTACTGGCTTATCACCAATACAATATCGTAATAAATACAACCGGGAAATTGCAGCTTAGAGTAACAACGCGTTATGCAAATAAAAGAAGCTGTCGAACTGATTGATAATGATTTTATTAGTGGTGATGGTATACAGATCTGGGCCGACCTTGGCTGCGGCAGCGGAACTTTTACAACAGCATTAGCAAGCTTACTTTCTGAAAACAGTTTAATTTATGCGGTAGATAAAAGCAGAATTGATTTAGATAGAATTCCCGCCCGGTTTGAGAGTGCAAGAATAGAAAAAATTCAAGCTGATTTTACAAAAGGAGAACTTCCTAATAACCTGGATGGAATATTAATATCTAACTCACTCCATTATGTAAAAGAAAAAGATTTGTTTATCGGGAAAATCAAAACTCATCTAAAAAAAGTAGGTTGTTTTCTTATTGTAGAATATGATACTGAGATTTCAAATACCTGGGTCCCTTTTCCTATTAACTATAATTCTTTGAAGAAATTATTTGAGAAAGAAGGATACGGTGTGAAGAAGTTAAAAGAGAAACCTTCCATATACAGAAGAGAAAACATTTATTCAGTATTAATAAGAAAATAGTTTACATCTCAGAATTTCTTATTATCCAAAATCAGAACAAACTCTCCCTTAAGATTCTTTTGCTCTGCAACATTTAAGATCCGTTCTGCGGTTCCTCTATAGAATTTCTCTGTATTCATCGTTAAATCGAAAGCCAAAACCGTTCTTAGATCCTTTCCCAAGATTTTGACAATATCTGTTAATAAGCTTTTCAACCTGTAAGGAGTATCTAGCAAAACAATAACTTCTCGTATTCCTTTTAATCTTAGAAGTTCTTTTCTCCTTTCATCTTTTTTAGGAGAAAGCCAGCCGTAATAGTTAAACTTTTCAAAATCAAAACCGGAACCAATCAAGGCGGGAAGTAAAGAATTTGCTCCGGGAACAGGAACAACATCAATCTTTTGTGAAATGCAAAGTTCAACAAGCAAATGCCCCGGATCAGAAAAAAGAGGTGTGCCTGCATCAGAAATTAAAGCGGCAGATTTACCATTTAATATTTTTAGTAAAATATCATTTACAACTTCATTTTCATTATGCTCGTTAAGAGGGAAGAGTTCTTTTTCAATTTGATATTGAGAAAGTAATCTTCGAGCTTCTTTAAATTCTTCACAAATTATAAAATCAACTTCTTTAAGAATTCTTAATGCACGGAGAGTTATATCTTCGTAATTGCCAATCGGAGTAGATACCATGTATAATTTATTGTCCATGATTTATAATGTTAAAATTAAATGGAAGCATGGTTGCATGAATGCATGCAACCATGCACTCATCCATTCATGCCCCTGTTTTTATTCTTTTCCTTTACTTATTTCAATTCCTATTGTAGCATTCCATCCTTCGAGAGAAAATTTATTCTCATAAAGGTTATCCTTAAAATATCCAGCCTTTGTAAAGATTTCAAAATTGCTACTTAATTCATAAGCAATTTTCAAATATACCTTGTTTTCATAATTTAAAGGGGTATAAAGAGGCGTAACGCCTTCAATGTAATCATTTGTTTTTTTAAGAGATAATGTATTGTAATCCACGAGTAAAAACGCCGACCAGTCGGTGAAAAAGATTTTCCCTGCGACCATTCTTATTAAATGCTCATAAGAAAAAGATTTAGTGAACTTT
>CAZUOC010000267.1:0-4234 GCA_964622335.1 uncultured Ignavibacteriaceae bacterium | reverse complement strand
ATGAAATGGTTGCGTCCGCAGCAGCACAAGGCGCAAATGCTGTAATTGGCGTCGATCTCGATTATGAAACTATCGGGGGCGGAAGTGGAAATATGCTGATGGTTAGTGCGTGCGGTACGGCGATAACTGTTGAATAAAAACAAGAGTAAGTGCAGGTTTAAGTGCAAGAAGATTCTTGAACTTACTCTTGAACTTCGTAGAGTATGCTTATGAAATCCGGTTACGTTGCAATTCTAGGTTTACCTAATGCCGGTAAATCAACTTTAATGAATGCACTTCTTGGCCAGAAGCTTGTCATCACTACGTCGAAACCGCAAACTACAAGAAAAAAAATACTTGGCATCCTTTCATCAGAAAATTACCAGGTTATTTTTCTCGATACACCGGGGATAATTAAGCCAAATTATCTCTTACAGGAAAAAATGATGGAAGCTGTAAGTGATTCGCTTAGGGATGCAGATGTGATTGTTCTAATCATAGATGGTTTTTCTGATCCCCGAGGAAAAGAAACATTGAATAATATTTTTGTTTCTGAAAAAGTTTTAAGCTCAAAAAAACCACTTTTACTTCTCCTTAATAAGATAGATCTCACTCAACAGGAAAACGTTAAGCAACTTATTTCAAAATTTGAATCTTTGAATAAATTTAATAAAGTAATTCCGGTTGCTGCTTTATTAAATTTCAATATTGAAGAAGTTCTCAGTAACATTGTTGAGCTTTTGCCCGAAGGTCCCAAACTTTATCCTGATGATATTGTTGCTGATGAGAGTGAGAGATTTTTTGTTTCTGAAATAGTCAGAGAAAAAATATTTGAACTTTATAAAGAAGAAATTCCCTATAGCACCGAAGTTGTAATAATTGATTTCAAAGAAAGAGAAGATAAAAAGAATTATATCCTGGCAGAAATCAATGTTGAAAGAGATAGTCAGAAGGGAATATTAATTGGGAAACAAGGCGCGGCAATAAAGAGGCTCGGGCTCGATGCAAGAAAAGCAGTTGAGGATTTTCTCCAGAAAGAAGTTTATCTTGAATTGAAAGTAAAAGTAAAAAACAAATGGCGTTCAGATGAAAAGCAGTTAAAATCTTTTGGTTATTTTAAGCCTAAAGACTAAAACAAATCATTTTTCCTCATGAAAAGGTATTTTCCAGTAATTATTCTTTTGTTTGTCACTTTAATATGGGGCGCTACTTTTGTTATCGTAAAATCGGCTTTAAAAGATATCTCCCCTTTATTTTTTATTTCGGTAAGATTTTTAGTGGCGGCAGTTATTCTTCTTCCTTTTGCTTTAAAAATATTCAAGTCGTTCAATAAACAAGTTCTTAGGGAAGGAATATTGCTGGGGCTTATATATTTTGCCGGATTCGCGACACAAACAATGGGATTAAAATATACTACTGCAACAAAATCCGCTTTTATAACAGGAACCTTTGTAATCTTTACTCCCTTCTTTCAGATATTTTTTGAAAAAAGACCTCCACGAAAAGAGGTTGTTCTTGGAATTTTACTTTGTGTAACCGGATTGATTTTTCTTACAAGTAAAGGAAACTTTTTATTAGGAGTTTTTTCTGAGATAAGCGGAAGCTTCGGCATTGGAGATTTGCTCACAATATTGTGTGCTGTATTTTTTGCTCTTTATATTGTTTATCTCGATATAGTCAGCAAGAAAAATGATTACAAGCCCCTAGTTTTTTTACAGATAGCCATTACGGGAATCTGCGGTTTGTTATTTTCATTTTTATTTTCTGGATTGAAAGTTGAAATAATGTATATCTCTTTTAGTAATAATTTATTGTTTGCAGTTCTTTATACTGCTGTCCTTGCAACAGTATTAACGACAACTTTGCAAACAAAGTATCAAAAATTTGTAACACCTTCTGTTGCCGGAATAATTCTCTCATTCGAACCGATATATGCTGCGTTGTGTGCTTTTTTTGTGTTGAATGAAAAAATATCTAATTTTGGTTTAATAGGATGTGTACTTATTTTCACCGGACTTCTGGTTTCCGAGATGCTTAATAAAAATAAATAACCTGGATGGAAGAAGATAATAAAAGAGCTGAAATTATTGTTAACGGGTTTGTGCAGGGAATTGGTTTTAGATATTTTGTTTATAGAACTGCAAAGGCTTTGGGTTTAAAAGGTTATACTAAAAATCTTTTTACAGGAGAAGTCGTAACAGTTGTAGAGGGAAACCGTGCAATGATAGAAGAGCTCAGCAATAAAATAAAAATTGGTCCTTCAAATGCTTCAGTTAGAAAACATAATATTATTTGGCAGGAGTTTAAAAATGAATTTAAAGATTTTGAGATAAGAAGATGAATGAAGAATTCAGGACAGGAATTGGCTTTGACGTTCATGCATTTGCAGAAAAGCGCAAACTCATAATTGGCGGTATAGAAATTCTTTTTGAAAAAGGTCTTGCTGGTCATTCCGATGCGGATGTGCTTCTCCATGCAATTTGCGATGCTTTGCTAGGTTCTATTGCTCTCGGGGATATCGGGAAACATTTCCCTGATACAGACCTGAAATTTAAAGATGCAAACAGCATTAATCTTCTTTCCGAAGTTTATAAATTAATTGAATCAAAGGGTTATGAGCTTGGAAATATGGATGCGGTGTTAATGCTTCAGCAACCTAAAATTTCTCCTTATATAGAAAAGATGAGAGAGAAAATAGCTTCCACACTTAATGTTGAAATTGATAAGATTTCCATAAAGGCAACTACGACGGAAAAATTGGGTTTTACAGGAAGAGAAGAAGGTGTGGCAGCAATGGCTACAGTTTTGGTTACAAAGGCTAAATGAATGATCGAAAATATTCTCAATCACATTTCCGACATGAGTCCTTTTCTCATCTATTTAATTCTTTTTCTTTTTTCTTACATTGAAAATGTTTTCCCTCCTTCACCGAGTGATTTAGTTGTAGTTGTAGGTGGTTCGTTGATTGCAACTGGTCCAATTCATTTTATCCCGACATTAATTTTTACAACTTTTGGAAGTGTTCTTGGATTTATGACTTTGTATTTTATCGGTTCACAGCTTGATAAAAAGGTTGTAAGAACAGGAAAGATTAAATTTATCACAGCCGAAGCAGTAGCGAAAGTAGAAACCTGGTTTACTAAATATGGCTATACTATTATTGCTATCAACCGTTTTCTTCCCGGAACGAGATCAGTTATTTCTTTTTTTGCAGGACTTAGTGAATTAAAAATTTTAAAGACTGTCGTTCTAGCAACATTAAGTGCGGCGTTCTGGAATGCGATAATGATTTATTTAGGAATAATATTTGGCGATAACATTGACCGAGTTGATTTTTATTTGTCTCGTTACGAAAAGATTGTTTTAATAATAACAGGCATTGTTGTTTTGTTTTTTGTTATAAGATATTTCTTCTTTAAAAAGAAAAACCGCGGAATTTGCTTTTGAAATTTTGCAAACATATGTAAAAGTTGCCAATGAAATATCAGCCGCAGGAGCAGAGACTATTGCCGAAGATTTAGCTGAGAGTTTTGTTTCAGGACAAATTGATTCAATTGAAATTTTTACTACAAAGTTTAAAAATATGATGTCTTATTCTGCTCAAAAATGGCCTTTACTACCAATAAAAATTGAAACAAAAACAGAAAAAGAAACAGGACTTAATCCTGTAATGATTTTTGAACCAAGTAATAAAGCAATTTTACAAAAAATTGTACCTCTTTATATAACAAATACTATTTATCAAGCATTATTAGAGGCACAGGCAAGTGAACTTGCATCCCGTATCACAATGCTTTGCCTGTTTACGATATCATCTTGGAGCATGGTACTAATTTTCCCTGCCTCTGCGGCTTTCACTTCAAAGATCACGTAAGACACGTCTGATCACCTGCTTTTGCGCATAGAATTATTCTATATAAATCTAATTATGGCTAACTTTATGTAAAATTTCACCATGTAAGACATCGTTCTTGATGGTTTGTGTTCATTAGTTCTATCGCTGAAAAAACAATTCCTCAAATGATTGCTGATGGTTTATATAACCCGTACCCGTCCCAGGTTTCACTCCTGTAAAAACGAAAAAGATAAAATGTTGCTTGAAAGTTTAAATACTAGGACAATTCTACTCCTATTATATTCTGGTCAAAGCTGTAAAAAGATGAAAAAATAAATAACCATCTCTTGATAGTTTGAGGTAGAAAAAAGAATGATATGCCCAAAGTGTGGTGGTAATACATTTATTATGGTTTCTGAT
>CAZUOC010000266.1:1115-4252 GCA_964622335.1 uncultured Ignavibacteriaceae bacterium | reverse complement strand
ATGTCCGGTTTTAAAGAAGAATTAGATAAACTGGTTAACGATAAAACAAGACTTGAGGCAATTCTTACACTTTCCGATATAATATTTTTAATACTTGATAAAAACGGAAACGTGTCACTTCTGAATGAAAAAGGATTTGAGGTTTTTGGTATTGAAGATGTAATCGGGAAAAATTATGAAAACCTGTTAAGGGGGAATATTAAAGATGATTCAATACTTGTCTTTAAAAAATTTTTAGATCCTGCTTCTGAACAACATACCAGATGCGAAATAATATGTTGTGATGGTTTTGTAGAATCTATTTTTAGCTGGCAGGAAACTATATTAAGAGACGAGAGTGGAAAAATAGTTTCTGTTGTCGCAACCGGTCAAAATGTAACGGAAAAGAAAAGCGAAGAAAATATACAGAAGGTTATTTCACAAATATTACACGCTGCCAGTACTGAAAGGAATCTTGATGAGTTGTTTAAGTTTATCCACGACTCAGTTGCCGAACTTATGTATGTGGAAAATTTTTATATAGCTTTGCACGATAAAGAAAATAATATGATCACCTTCCCATATTTTATTGATAAATATGATACAGATAATTCCCCTAAAATTTTTGGAAATGGCTTAACTGAATATGTCATAAGAAAAGGTCACGCTGAACTCATAAATAAAGAAATGGACCAGGAACTTGCCAATAAAGGTGAAACAGAATTAATTGGTACACAATCAGAAATATGGCTTGGTGTGCCACTTAAAATTAAAAGTAACACGATTGGTGTTCTCGTCGTGCAGGATTATGAGGATGAAAATTCATATACTGAAAGACATAAAGAGATTCTGGAAACAATCTCGCACCCTATTTCGATGGCTATAGAGCGAAAAAGAGTTGAGCAGGAAAGGGAAAAACTTATAGAAAAACTAAGTGAGCTTAACGGTTCCAAGGATAAACTCTTTTCCTTGATATCTCATGATTTAAGAGGTCCTTTTAATTCGCTGCTTGGTTTTTCGGAAATTCTAAATGGAGAATATGATTCGCTTACGGATGACGAAATTAAAGAATATCTCAAAGTTATTTATGAATCCACCCAAAACCTGTATGGTATGACAAACAACCTTCTTCAATATTCGCGGTTTCAGATGGGGAGGATGGAATTTAAAGCAGAAAAAGTTGATTTGGACAAAATTATAAACAACTGTATTAACCTTCTTAAAGGTAATATCGTTAAGAAAGATATTAATATTTTTAAGCATGTCGATCATGATTCTTACATTAATGCCGATGAAGATATGCTAAATTCAATTATACAGAATCTTTTATCAAATGCAATTAAGTTTACTGCAAAAAGCGGCGATGTAACAGTATTGGTAAGAAAAGTAACAAATTCAGATAGTACGAACGAGATTGAACTTACAATAGAAGATAAGGGAACCGGTATAAGTAAAGAAAAATTGCAAAAAATTTTGAAAGGAGAAATGTTCTCAACGCCGGGAACGGAAAGAGAATACGGTACTGGATTAGGGATGGTACTGATAAAGGAATTTGTTGAAAAAAATAACGGGAAATTAAAAATAGAAAGTGAAGAGTATAAAGGTTCCAAATTTATTTGTAATTTTCCCCTTGCCTAAGAGTTTGATAAATAACAGAAAGTATAATATGGGGCGATTATTAAAGAATCTTAACCATGAAAAAAATAATAGCAGTTGCCGTACCGAAGGGGGGAGTTGGAAAAACTACTACCGCAGTAAACCTTGCGGCAAGTCTTGCTGTTGCTGAAAAGAAAACACTTCTGATAGATTTTGATCCTTCCGGTTCTTGCACTGTTTATATGGGATTTACACCTGAAATGATAGAGGGTGATATATTTAAAGTTTTCAGTTATGCAAAATCAATTGTACAGGTAATACATAAAACCGAACTGCCGAATCTCGATTTTATTCCTTCCAATGTAACAACAACTGAAGTTGAAGAAAGATTAGAAAGACTTACCCGCAACACTTATCTTTTCAACAATATACTTTCTATGGAGGAGTTGAGCAGTTATGAGTATATAATTATTGATTGCCCGCATTATATAAAAGGCTTAACAACAATTGCACTTGCTGCTGCCAATTCAATTGTGATACCTGTTAAAGCCGGCAAGTTCTCTTTGTATGCTTTAAAGAGAATGATAAATAATATTGAAACCATAAGGAATACTGTTAACGCAAGACTTAAAATAGAAGGAATACTTCTTACAATGTATGAATCGAACACCAAAGCACAAAATATGACCAACGAAGAAATACATAAAAATTTTGGTGAACATATTTTTAAAACGGTAATTCCCAAGAACGTTGCAATAACAGAATCTGAATTTTTTGGGAAACCATCAATTCTCTTTAATGCAAAAGCCAAAGGTTCATTAGCATATCTCAACCTTGCCCAGGAAATAATTGAAAATAATGCTAAGAAGGGACCGGTTATTTAGAAATGTTTGAATGATTTGTATGATAATAGCCGCTAGTCATGGAAAGCAGGAAAGAGGAAATGGTTTTTACCATAATTAAGTAACACACAGATAATTTATTTCTTAAAAATCTGGTTACTAAACGGTGGAGATGCAGGTATTTTAATTTTGTTAAATCCAAAATGAGCTGCCCGGTGACAATCATTACAGGTATTTGTAAGATATACAAAACTATTTTTAAATAGTGCAGAATCTTTTTTCTGAATTGAAGAACTCACCCTATCCAACGGAACACTTATCATCAGTATCAGTTTAGTTTCTTCTCTCTCCGATTGGTATGTTTTAAGATCATAGAATGTTTCCTTGATTTCGTTTATCTCAAATTCAGCAAGCTCCCAATTTTGATTTTTCCCCGCAAACCAGAGTTTGGCGTGATGAATCTGGATATTAGTCATAAACTCTCCAAAACCCGGCTTGTACGATTTAGTTTGTTCTACTTTCTTTTCTAATTCGACAATTTGTTTTGAATTATCGGAACAAGATGAAAATATCATTAAGCCCAAAATAAAAATCATAATTCTTATCATTGATTGATCCTTTTTGTTCTGGTCAAGTTTTCTGTTTATAATAGAAAAATTTCAACAAAATTAAAATGAATACTTTAGTCTGATAAATAAAGTGCTGCCGAAATCCCCATAC
>CAZUOC010000266.1:0-1105 GCA_964622335.1 uncultured Ignavibacteriaceae bacterium | reverse complement strand
AAAAACATTCCTAATAGAAGAAGATCGAGATTTGTAATTACTGAATAGGCAACTGACGGAACAATCACATAAGATTTGTCATTTGGATTAAATAATCCAAAAATTGTTCCTCTCATAAGAGGAGTAATATCATAAGCAAACTCCTGGTAAATAGACCATTTGGCTGCAGTTAATAATCCGAGATCGAGAGCCTGCTGCTGGTAAAGTGAAGTTTGATCTTCAATTCCAATATTGTTGTGTAAAACTTCTGTGTGGATATAAAATGAATTAGGAAATGTATAATCTCCTGAAAGAACAAAAGAATAGACCGGATCCTCGGAACCAAAAGTATTGTTAGAAGAGGGTAGAGAAAATTCTTTCCCTTTACTAACCAAAAGTTCGCCGCGGAATCCTGCACCTTCAATATCACCAGACCATCCTGCACCAACGAGCCACCTTTCTTTTTTAATCCCTCCGAGAAAATTGAAATCATAATTCCACTTGTTAATTGACAATAGTCCCGCGGCAATAATATCTTTTTTATTTTTTGCAGGTGCAAAAGCAAACTCAACTTTTGAAACTGCACCTGTGTAATATTGCATTCTTAATGCGTCGACTGCAGGGCGTTCTTCATAATCAAAATCCAATACAGAAAGAGGATTAAAAATATCTGTGGGGTTCCATGTCCAGCTTGTTCCCCAGGCAATTCTTTGTCTTCCTAAAGTTAGTTCTAACTTATTATAGTTCCAGTCCATATAAAGTCTATCAATCTCTCCATAGCCAACCGTGGTTTTCTTATTCCACAAAACAGCACCGAGATTTAAGAAATCATAATTCCCTTTTATCTGATCAATATAGTTTGATGTGTTCTCGACTGTTTCTCCATAATAAGCTTTCAGTCTCATCTCCATCACCGCCATGAGATTATCGGTTGGATACCAGCGTGTGTTCAATCTTGTATGAATTAAATGGTCATCATATCTCTCTGAAGCGTTTGGAAGTTTTGAAGAACTGAAAAGATACTTTACATATCCATTAATTTCATATGGAGATAACTGTGCAAAAGAAGTATCAATCAATAAGAATAATAGAAAGATAGAGATATGTTTAATCCAAATGTTTATAT
>CAZUOC010000265.1:0-4253 GCA_964622335.1 uncultured Ignavibacteriaceae bacterium | reverse complement strand
AATTCCAAGAGTCCCTGATTGGGCAAAAGAAGCAGTGTGGTATCAAATATTTCCCGAAAGATTTGCTAACGGCGATAAAAATAATGATCCGACTCCTCACGATATGGAAGGAGCCTGGCCCTATCAAATTCCTGAAAGATGGCAGATTTCACCGTGGACATCCGATTGGTACAAGCTGCAGCCATGGGAAAAAGCCAATGGACATGATTTCTACTGGAATGCCGGGGTAAGAAGATATGGCGGTGACATACAAGGAATAATAGACCATTTATCTTATCTCAAAAAATTCGGAATAAATGCGATCTATCTTAATCCGGTTTTTGAATCGCCATCATTACATAAATATGATACAAAACTATATCGTCATATCGATAATAATTTTGGACCTAATCCCAAGGGTGACGAAGAAATCTGGAAGAATGAAAATCCTGATGATCCTCAAACCTGGAAATGGACTTCCGCTGATAGCTTATTTCTTAGCTTTATAAAAGATGCTCACAAAAAAGGAATTAAAGTTATAATTGATGGAGTATTTAACCATGTTGGAACTTCATTCTGGGCTTTCCAGGATGTTGTAAAGAATCAACAAAAATCTCTATACAAAGATTGGTTTAAAATAAAATCTTTTGATAATCCTGGTACGCAGGAAAATGAATTTGATTATGAAGGATGGGGTGGTATAAAAGATTTACCGGAAATAAAAAAAGATCCTCAAATAGGTTTGATAAAAGGATTTAGCGATCATATTCATTCAATAGTTAAAAGATGGATGGACCCGAACAGTGATGGAAATCCGGAAGACGGAATAGACGGATGGAGACTCGATGTTGCCGAAAAAGTCGATATTAAATTCTGGAAAATTTTCAGAACTTGGGTAAAAGAAATTAATCCCGAAGCGTATATAACAGGTGAAATTTGGTGGGAAGACTGGCAAGCAAATAAAATCTTTAACGCCTCACCCTGGCTGCAAGGGGATTCCTTTGATGGAGTAATGAATTATAGATTTGGACGTGTAGTTAAAAAATTTATAATTGATATGAATGAACAAATATCTGCACAGGCATTTACCGATAGTATTAATCGAATAAGAAACGATTATTCGGAAGATAATTTTTTAGCTGTTCAAAATTTAATTGACAGTCATGACGTGGATAGAATTGCGTCGCAAATTGTAAATCCAGACAGATGGTTCGACCATTTTGCTAATCCCGGACAAAACAAAGATTATAAGGTAAGAAAACCAAATAGTGATGAAATTCTGAAACAATATTTGATTGCGGGTATGCAAATGACGATGCCGGGTGCACCAATGGTTTACTACGGTGATGAAGTCGGTATGTGGGGAGCAGACGATCCCGATTGCCGGAAACCGATGCTTTGGAAAGAATTAACTTATGATCCTGAAATTTCTGATCCTTTAGGACGTCCTCGCCCGGTTGATTCAGTTAAATTTAATCCTGAATTATTTGATTGGTATAAAAAATTAATTGCATTGAGAAAAGAGAATAATGTCCTTTCTCTTGGTAATGTTAATTTCTTTTTAATTGATAACGATAAAAAAATTATAGGTTACTCGAGATCGTTAGGTTCCAGAACTTTTTTTGTCGTAATAAATAATAAAAATATGAGTGATGAAGTGAATCTAAATCTAGAGAAATTCAAAATTGTCAATAAAAAATTAACCAACCTATTGGATAAGGGTATAATTAAAGGAAAGAACAATATTTATAAAGTGAAGTTAAGTCCTTACGGTTTAACAATATTGGAATAGCCTAATTCTACAAGAGAATTATTTCAAAAGATAGAATAAATAAATGGGGCTAAAGCCGATCCCTGAGTAAGAATAATTAATCCTCCTAGCAGGAAAAGGAAAATTATAATTGGTGCCAGCCACCATTTTTTTCTTATTTTCAGAAACTGCCACAACTCTGAAACTATTGATAATTTACTCATTGTTTATCTTTCAAAATTAAAATTGCCTTTCATAATCAGAAGGTTTTAGTTCACCTTTTTTTCTTATTTCCCAATAGCTTTTTGCTGACTTATCTATATTCAAATCTAAAAAAAATTTTCTAAATAGCATAGCTAAAATTCTTATTGGCGTAAGCACTAAATAATACAAAATGGTCAGAATTACCTTGGTCATAACCCAACCCATCAAAATTGCCAGAGTCATCCAAACCTTATTTAATGGCCTTAAAATAGCTGGAACAATCAATCCAGTTAGCACCAAAAATAAACCAATTATGCCTAAATAAAGAAAGCTTTCCTTTTCTCTCCAGAACAGAAATCCAGCAAAAATAAGCAGAACAGCACCAACTGTAATTCCAAATTTGCGAAGGTCCCTTTTTGTCTCTTTTATATTTTTTATTTCTTCAGCAATCATCTTTTAATCAAGAGTGAATTCTTTTCTCCAGTCTTTATCTTCTATTAATTCTTTTTGTTCTTTTTTATCTAACAAATAATTGCCAATAATTAAATAATCCATATCAGTACGCATAAAACATTTGTAAGCATCTTCAGGTGTACAAACAATTGGCTCTCCACGAACATTAAATGAAGTATTAATAATTACAGCACAACCATAATCCTCATCAAATTTTTTAATAAGATCATGATATAGTTCGTTTGTATTTTTGTGAACAGTTTGAATCCTTGCAGAATAATCAACGTGAGTTACAGCAGGAATATCCGAACGCAAAATATTAAGCTTATCTATTCCAAATAATTTTTTTTCATTTTCATTCATCTCCTTTTGCCGTTCTTTTATAATATCTGCAACTAAAAGCATATAGGGGCTTGAAGAATCTATATCAAAATAATCCGAAACTTTTTCTGCCAGGACAGAAGGAGCAAATGGTCTGAAACTTTCTCTAAATTTTATTTTTACATTCATCTGTGCCTGCATCCTGGGAGAACGGGCATCGCCAATAATTGACCTTGAACCAAGGGCACGCGGACCAAATTCCATTCTACCCTGAAACCACCCGATTACTTTTTCCTGTTCAATCAAACCTGCTATTATTTTAGGAATATTATTCGCATCTAATTTTTTATAGCTAATTTCTTTCCGATTGATAAAATTCAAAATTTCTTCATCACTAAATTCAGGACCAAGATAAGATCCTTTTTGTGAATCATTCTTTTCATCTGCTACACGCGGATTTTCAAAATAATGATACCATCCAATCAGAGCTGCACCTAATGCACCTCCCGCATCTCCTGCGGCAGGTTGAATCCAAATATCTTCAAAAGGTCCTTCTCTTAACAACTTTCCGTTTGCAACACAATTTAATGCAACTCCTCCGGCGAGAGTCAATTTTTTTAACCCGGTTTCATTATAAACATGATTCCCTAACTTCAGGACAATTTCTTCAGTAACATCCTGAATCGATCGTGCAAGATCCATGTCTTTTTGAGTTAATTTCGTTTCAGGTTTTCTTGGTCGTCCACCGAAAAGTTTATTGAATTTTTTATTTGTCATTGTTAAGCCTGATGGATAATCAAAATATTCCATATTCATTTTGAAAGAGCCATCATCTTTAACATCAATTAATTCACTCAAAATTAAATCCTTATACTTTGGTTCGCCATAAGGAGCAAGACCCATTACTTTATATTCACCGGAATTTACCTTAAAGCCTGTGTAATATGTAAAAGCTGAATAAAGCAGTCCGAGCGAATGTGGAAATTTAATGTCGGCTATCAGTTCGATTTTATTTCCTTTGCCTATACCAAAACTTGTAGTCGTCCATTCCCCTACTCCATCCATTGTTAAAATAGCTGCTTCATTAAATGGCGAAGGAAAAAAAGCGGAAGCAGCATGAGACTCGTGATGTTCCGGAAAAATTATCTTTCCTTCATAACTTAGCTCATTCTTTATCACGTCTTTCATCCAGAGCTTTTCTTTAACCCATAAAGGCATTGCTTTTATGAAAGACTTAATTCCTTTTGGTGCATAACTAAGATAGGTTTCTAACAACCTTTCAAACTTGAGGAGTGGCTTGTCATAGAATGCAACTAAATCCAATTCATTTACAGAGATTTTACTATGATTTAAACAGAAGTTAATTGCATTGATTGGAAAACTAAAATCATGTTTTTTCCTGGTAAATCTTTCTTCCTGTGCAGCAGAAATAATCTCCCCGTCCTTCACAAGACAAGCAGCGCTATCGTGATAAAATGCAGATATTCCTAGAATATACATTATAAAAGGTTTAAATAATTTTGAAAGGATAAATTAAACATTTGCA
>CAZUOC010000264.1:0-4259 GCA_964622335.1 uncultured Ignavibacteriaceae bacterium | reverse complement strand
CAGGGCACAAGTACAATTGAGAGGGCTGGTTTACGTTCTTCCGTATATGGGTTTAATTCCTTTCCAGATACAACATGGTGGTTGAATGCAACAAGTGATATGGCATCCCGATTTTCTGGCGCTTCTCCATCTGTAATATGGATTTTGGGATATACAACCGATGATGGCTGTTATTTTAATTTTCCTAATCCTTATCCCGATTCGTCTTTTAAAAAGATTTTTTTCGGCAACACAGATGGAAATGAAAACTACTTAAATTATTTTGATAAAAAGGGAATAAAGGTTTGGCTGCAGGTAGAACCGGGGTTTGCAAATGTTTCAACTCTAATTGAATTGGTTTTATCTCAATATAGTCATCATTCTTCTGTTATCGGATTTGGTATTGATGTAGAGTGGTATAAAACAAGCGCAGAAAATAACGATGAAGGTCAGGTTGTGACAGATTCTGAAGCCGTTATGTGGACTTCACAGATAAAGTCTTATAATCAGAATTATCTTTTCTTTACTAAACATTGGCTGATAGAAAAAATGCCGCCGTCATTTCGTACAGATATGGTTTTTGTGGATGACAGCCAGATATTTCCTGATCTGGAAAGTATGGTTAATGAATTTGAAGATTGGTCGAAAGCGTTTTCATCTGCAAAAGTGGCATTTCAATTTGGTTATAACAGTGATAAACCCTGGTGGGGAAAGTTATTGAATCCACCTAAAGATATTGGAGATGCGTTAACAGAAAAATGTACGAACATATCTGATTTATATTGGGTTGATTTTACAGCTAATGATATTTGGCCGAAAGATTTTGCTCCCACTTCTGTTTCGGACAAAAATGTAAACACTTTGGTTCAAGGTTATACACTTAAGCAAAATTATCCGAATCCATTTAATCCATCGACACAAATAGAATTTTCAATTCCAAAGACGGAACATGTTGTATTAAAAGTTTATGATTTATGCGGACGAGAAATTACAACTCTGCTAAATGAAGAAAAGATAAGAGGTACTTATAAAATTAAATTTAATGCGGAATCTTTATCCAGCGGGATTTATTATTATAAGATAACAGCCGGAATGTTTACTGATTCTAAAAAATTTATTCTTCTCAAATAATAATATTATGATTGTCAGGTGTAAAAAATGCAAAATAAATTTTTGTTACTTATCATTATTTTTCTTTCGTTTAATGTAACAAATACTTTAGCCCAAAGAAAGATTCAATTTTCAGGCATAAATTGGTATGTAAGAAATGATCCCGGAGGTCCCGGACCAAACGAATGGAGTGATAGTGAAAATAATGTTTGGGTGGATTCTTTGGGATATCTTCATCTCAAAATAACTAAGGTCGGAAACACCTGGTACTGCTCTGAGGTTTATACTGATAAATCCTATGGATATGCTAAATATACTTTCCAATTAGCCAGCAATGCAGAGAAATATGATCGAAATATTGTAGTTGGTTTATTTACGTATGAAACCGATAGTAGAGAAATTGATATAGAACTTTCCAGGTGGGGAGATCCTAATAGCGTGGCAGGATGGTATACTATTCAACCTCCTCCATACACTTCAGCAAACCAAAAAAGTTTTGCTTTGAATATGACTAATAATTATTCAACTCATATAATTGATTGGTCAAAAGATAGTATTAGCCTTCAAAGCTATCATGGAAATTTCAAGGGTGAACCTTCTGCAGATTCTTTAATTCAACAATGGACATATATAGGAAGCAAAAATCCGCCTGCTTGTGTTGAACGACTTCATATTAACTTTTGGCTTTTGGAAGGACTTGCGCCTGTAAATCAAAAAGAAGCTGAATTGATTATTAAATCTGTTTCTATTGATATTCCTATGGGTTCGCTATGCATAATTATCTCTCCCGAAGCTGCGGCAAATGCAGGAGCAAAGTGGAGCCTTGATAATGGTATATGGCAAAACAGCAATACAGTAATTCAAGATCTAACAGCAGGTAAGCACAGAGTTGATTTTAAGCACATTGATGGTTGGGTTTCACCAACAGGCAAGAATGTATATGTAGTTGGAGACAGCGTTGTTTATGATACCTGCCAATATACTGTGGCAACTGATGTAAAAGAGGAGTTAAATATTAATATGCCGAAACAGTATAACCTTGAACAGAATTATCCAAACCCGTTTAATCCCTCTACTAAAATTGTTTATTCCATACCTATTAATTCTCCTAGTAATAAAAACGATTCGGGAAGAACAATATTAAATGTTTTTGATGAGCTTGGATGCAGAATATCAACTCTGGTTGATGAAACAGAAGATGCCGGCACTTATGAAGTAACATTTAATGCAGACGAATTAAGTAGCGGAATATATTTCTATCAATTGAGACATGGAAAATTTAATCAAACAAAAAAAATGCTTTTGCTTCGATAAATGTAAATTATTGTGAAAAACAAATAAAAAGTAAAATAATGGTGAATTGTTGAAAAGTAAAATCGGACGAATAAAATCAATAGATATAGTTCGCGGGTTAACGATTCTAGTTATGATTTTTGTTAACGATATTGATGGGGTTGTAAATCTTCCCTCATGGATGCAGCATGCTAAACCAATGCATGATGGGATGACTTTTGTAGACTGGGTCTTCCCCGGCTTTTTATTTATTGTCGGAATGTCAATACCTTTTTCAATTGAACGAAGAATTGAAAAAGGTGAATCACTATACTCAATCTGGAAGCATATTTTAATACGGGTTGCAGGGTTACTTGTGCTTGGTGTTTACATGGTTAATGGTGACCGTATTTCAGATCAGGGAATTCTTAATCCTAATTTGTGGGTAATTCTTATGTACCTGTTTGTTATTTTTATTTGGAACAGGAACAACAATCCCGAATCTTTCTTATCAAAAAAGTGGATTAAGTACATAGCAACTTTAGGTTTGATAATTCTCTTCTTTTTATATAAGGGAGGAAATCAATCAGGACTGATTCAAATGCGTCCGTATTGGTGGGGAATTCTTGGATTAATTGGTTGGGCTTATCTGGGAGCGTGTTTGTTTTATATTCCCCTTAAAAAAAATCAGGCAGCATTAATCGGCAGCGTTTTTTTACTTTATTGTTTCTATATGGCGGTTAATGCAGGCATGCTGGATAGTTTTTCCTTTATCAAAAGTTTTATGAATATAATTCATACACTGGGATCACATACAGCAATAATTCTTACGGGCGCAATACTAGGAAATAAACTTAGTGAGAATTCTAAAAATCCAGAGCACACAAAGATTCTGAAATGGTCATTTGGACTAAGCATTTATTTACTTATCGCAGCATTATTTCTGCATCAGCTAAACAAGCTAGATAAGATGTTTATAATAAGTAAAAATCTAGCGAGTGTACCGTGGTGTTTGCTTAGTTCAACTTTTACAATCTGGATATGGATGATTATTTATTGGCTTGTTGATATGAAAGGTCGCGACTCATGGTTTAAAATATTAAAACCGGCTGGGACAAATCCATTGTTTGCATACATTCTTGCACCGCTTGTTCTAGAAATCTTTGCGTTTATTACACCGGTCTTTAACGGGTTCAATATTTATTTATGGTTTGAAGGATCTTTTATTACCGGTTTTTTACGTGCAATCTTTATTGCTTTCTCAATGACTTGGCTTGCAGGTTATTTAAGTGAAAAGGGACTGCGGCTAAGGTTGTAAGCTCTTAAATTTATAAAGTAAAAGTATGATGAAAAATATTCTGTTGACACTTTGCTTAGCTTTCTCTGTCTCTCAGGTTTTTGGACAAAAAATTAAAATTCTAACAAATCATTTAGGATATAAACCGGGCGGCATTAAGGAAGTTGTTGTCGAAGCATATCAAAGCGATGAAATTAAAAATTGTTCTGTAAGATTTTATGATGATGAAAAAAAAGTAACCTCTGTAAAACCAATTAAAGTAGGAAAAATAGATCAATGGAAAAATTGGTATTTCTGGACAATTGACTTTTCTTCTGTTAACCAGGAAGGTGAATATTATATTGAATGTGAAACCAATAGTGGGACTGTCCATTCATTTCCATTCTTAATACAAAAAAACATTCTTGAGAGACATACAATTTCCGATGTTGTCTCTTATTTCAAAGAACAACGATGTACAGGGCAAAATGAAAAAACTGACAGGGAAATGACTTTTGCTGAAGGGAAAAATGATACAATTGATGTTCACGGCGGTTGGCAGGATGCAACTGGTGATTATGGAAAGCATTTATCTCATTTATCATTCACAAATTATTTTATC
>CAZUOC010000263.1:0-4263 GCA_964622335.1 uncultured Ignavibacteriaceae bacterium | reverse complement strand
AGCCGCGAAGTAAAATCTGAAGATACTGTTATAAATATTGGCGGAAAATCAATTGGCGGAGAAGAGCTTACAATAATTGCGGGACCTTGTTCTGTAGAAAGCAGGCAGCAGCTTTTTGATATTGCTGGTGAACTTAAAGAAATGGGTGTGAGATTTTTAAGAGCAGGCGCTTACAAGCCGAGGTCGAGCCCCTATTCATTCCAGGGATTAAAAGAGAAAGGACTTGAATATCTTTCTGAAGTTAAGAAAGAATTAGGTATGATGATCGTTACAGAAGCAAAAGATACGGAGACTCTTCCTATTATTTCTGAAATTGCGGATATCATTCAGATTGGTGCGAGAAACATGCAAAACTTTTCTTTGCTTGAAGCTGTTGGAGAATTATCCAATGTTGTACTTCTTAAACGCGGTCTTGCTGCATCAATTGAAGATCTGCTTATGAGCGCAGAGTATATCTTGTCCCGTGGAAATTATAATGTTATACTTTGTGAAAGAGGGATAAAAACTTTTGAAACTTATACTAGGAACACTCTTGACCTAAATGCTATTCCAGTTGTCAAGAAAAATTCTCATCTGCCGATTATCGTGGATCCTTCTCACGGAATTGGTATCTGGGATAAAGTTCCTGCAATGGCTATGGCTGGAATTGCATGCGGAGCGGACGGACTTATGATTGAAGTACACAATCATCCTGATAGTGCTTTGTCGGACGGATTTCAATCATTGACTCCTAAAAACTTTAAAGCATTGCTTAACAAACTTGAACAACTTGCGCCGATCGTAAACAAGAAAGTGGCTATGAATGTTGCAATTGCATAATTATAATTTACCGGATACTGCCGGAAAGTTTGGAAAGTATGGCGGAAAATATGTTCCGGAAACTCTTATCACCCCTTTAAAAGAGTTGGAAGAAATTTATTCTTCATTAAAAGACGATAAAACATTTAATGAAGAATTAAATAAACTTCATAAAGAATATAGTGGAAGACCAACGCCTCTTACTTTTGCAGAAAATCTTACCAATTATTATGATAAAGCAAAAATTTATTTAAAAAGAGAAGATCTTTGCCATACAGGCGCTCATAAAATTAACAATGCACTTGGACAAATTCTTCTTGCAAAGAAACTCGGCAAGAAAAGAATAATTGCTGAAACAGGTGCAGGACAGCATGGGGTTGCAACGGCAACCGTATGTGCAAAATTCGGATTAAAGTGTGTTGTGTTTATGGGTGAAGTTGATATGGAACGCCAGAGCTTGAATGTCTTTAGAATGAAGCTGCTCGGTGCAGAAGTTCAGCCAGTTACATCAGGAAGCAGAACTCTTAAAGATGCAACTAATGAGGCAATAAGAGATTGGGTAACAAATGTAAAAGATACTCATTACATAATCGGCTCTGTTGTTGGTCCTCATCCATATCCAATGCTTGTAAGAGATTTTCAGTCTGTGATTGGAAAAGAAACAAAGAGCCAGATTTTAGAAATAGAAGGAAAGTTACCCGATTATATAGTTGCTTGTGTCGGCGGTGGAAGTAATGCTATCGGAATTTTTTATCCGTTTGTTAATGATGATGTTAAAATGATTGGTGTTGAAGCTGCAGGATTTGGTTTAGATACTAATAAGCATGGCGCAACTTTAACAAAAGGAAAAGAAGGAATTTTCCACGGAATGAAAACATATCTTTTGCAAAATGAAGATGGGCAGGTTAGCGAAGCACACTCTATTTCTGCAGGTTTGGATTATCCCGGTGTCGGTCCCGAACATAGTTATCTTAAAGATGACAAACGAGTAGAATATTATTCTGTAACTGATGATGAAGCTTTAACTGCGGCAAGATTCCTTTCAGAAAAAGAAGGAATTATTCCAGCATTGGAAACTTCGCATGCAATTGCATATTTAGATTACCTAATGCCAGAGACAAAGCAACATGACGTCGTGGTTTTAAATTTAAGTGGACGTGGAGACAAAGATTTAAATACGATAAGAGAGAATTTGTCTTTATAAAACAGTCATGCTGAACCTGACTACCGTCAGGCAGGCTTGTTTCAGCATCTCATAAAATAAGTCAACAGATTCTGAAACTCCAGAAGGGATGCCTTTGGCAAAGTTCGGAATGAAATAATAAGAAAAAAATTACAAATGTCTTATATATCCGATTATATCAAAAAGAAAAATGAATCCAATGAGAAAATACTTTCTATATTTCTCACAAGCGGATTTCCTGATAAAGAAAATTTTGTAAATCTCGCTTTGGATATTTTTGACGCAGGAGCAGATATGATTGAAATAGGATTTCCTTTCAGCGATCCTCTTGCGGATGGACCGATAATTCAGGCGTCTTCCCAGAAAGCATTGTTGAACGGCATAAATCTTCAGACGACTTTTCAATATGTTAAAGAAATCCGGGAGAAAAGTGACAAACCTTTAATTCTTATGGGTTATGCAAATCCTGTTTTAAGTTTTGGTGTTGATAAGTTTGCCGAAGCAATAAAAAAATCAGGCGCTAATGGAGTTATCATCCCAGATGTTCCTATTGATGAGTATGATAATTTCTTTAGCAACAGCTTTGAAGAAATAGATAAAATACTATTAATAACACCCACAACCAGTGAAGAAAGAGTAAAAGAAATTGATAAAAAAAGTAGCGGATTTGTTTACTGCGTTAGTGTGAGTGGAACGACAGGATTGCATAACAAAAATAAAAGTCTCGAGTTTATCAAAGGGAATCAAAAACTCGTAACAAAAAATAAAATGCTTGTAGGATTTGGTATTTCAAATGAAGAAGACGCAAAAAGATATTCCACATTTTGTGATGGAGTAATTGTCGGCAGTGCCGTCATTAAATCTTTAATGAATGAGAACGGAAACCACGATCAAACAATTGAATTAATAAGAAAACTAAAAGAAGCTTTAAAAAATTAAAAAGAATTCTTTACATCTTCATAGCGCTCTTTGTGGTTAAAGAATCTCCTTAATCTTCACTATCATCTCTATTTCAACAGCCGCATCTAATGGCAATTCGTTAACTCCGACTGCACTTCTCACGTGCTTCCCTTTTTCACCAAATATTTTTTCTAATAATTCTGAAGCGCCATTTGCTACTTGTGGTTGATTACTAAATCCTTCCCCACTATTTACGAAGGCTGTAATTTTTACAACCTGTTCAATTTTATCTAAATCTTTAATTATTCCTTTTATTGCAGCAAGACAATTTAATGCACAAATCTCTGCGGCTTTTTTACCTTCTTCAATTGTTAAATCTTTGCCAAGCTTATCTTTATACCTTAATTCGCCCTTAACAGATGGAATTTGCCCGGCAGTAAAGACAAGATTATCAACCTTTAGTGCTGGCACATAAGCTGCGATAGGCTTTGGTGCTTCAGGAAGTTCAAATCCTAAATCTTTTATTTTTTCCTCAACCATTTTAAGCTCCACTTTTATTATCTTACAATTTAAATCCAGTAACTAACATATTAAACTAAGGAATATTGTAAATGATTGAAAATAAGTTTCAGGAATTTGTCGAAATTGTAAAAAGATTAAGAAAAGAATGTCCCTGGGACAGGGAACAAACCAATGATTCGATAAAAGCTGCAACGATAGAGGAAGCATACGAAGTAGTTGAGGCAATCGATAATAAAGATTACGAGGAACTAAAAAAAGAACTTGGTGATCTTCTTCTCCATGTCATTTTTCATACAACAATTGCAGAAGAAGGTAACCATTTTAAGCTTGAAGATGTTATTGATTCTATACAGGAAAAATTAATCAGAAGACATCCACACGTTTTTGGCAATGTTGAAGTAAACGGTGCTGAAGAAGTAAAGAAAAACTGGGAAGAAATAAAATTAAAAGAAGGAAGAAAATCTGTTGTCGATGGTGTACCGGTTAGTCTTCCTGCCCTACAGCGTGCACACAGATTGCAGGAAAAAGTTTCCAAGATAGGATTCGATTGGGAGAATAAGGAAGATGTGTGGAAGAAAGTTATTGAAGAAATCGAGGAGATGCATGAAATTGAAAATATCAAATCTCAAAACTCTCAGCCGGAGGCTGATCAGCCTTTGGCTGAAAATCTCAAAAATGATGAACTAAACGAAAAATTAGAAAGCGAGATTGGAGACGTTTTCTTTGCTTTAGTAAATTACTCAAGGTTTCTTGGAATTAATCCCGAAAATGCTTTGAGAAGAACGAATGAGAAATTCATAAAGAGATTTAGTTACGTTGAAAAAAAAGTACTTGAGTCAGGAAAAAGCTTGAGTGAAAGT
>CAZUOC010000262.1:0-4272 GCA_964622335.1 uncultured Ignavibacteriaceae bacterium | reverse complement strand
GGTGGAAATGTTGGTATTCTATTAAAAGATGATAATCCAAGAGATTCAATGGGCATTGCAAAAGCACTTTCAGAAGAGATAAAATCTCATAAGTTTGATGTTGTTTTTTGTGGAAAACAATCAGTTGATTATGATGCCGGAGCAGTTCCTCAAATACTGGCAGACTATCTTGATTATTCCTGTGCTACAGTTGTTGTCGATTTGAAATTAGAGGGAAATAAAGTGGTTGCAGAAAGAGAAGTTGAAGGCGGAAGAGAAGTTGTTGAGCTTGAACTTCCGGCAATTATCGGTGCTCAAAAAGGATTAAATGAACCAAGATATGCTTCGTTAAAAGGTATAATATCTGCAAAGAAAAAAACAATTGAAGAGAAAGCTGCTGTCCAGGCAGATAACCTAACAGAAATAGTAAAAATGCAAACTCCGCCGGCAAAGCAGCCAGGAAGAATTTTAGGAACAGATGCTTCATCAGTACCTGAACTTGTCAGGTTATTAAGAGAGGAAGCAAAGGTAATTTAGATATGGCAAAGAAAATATTAGCAATTCTTGAACAAAGAGACGGTAAATTAAAAAAGCCTTCTTTCGAAGCTGCATCTACTGCTGTTAAAATAGCTTCTGAATTAAATCTAGAAGTTGAAGTTGTTGCAGTTGGAAGTGAAATAACAGATCTGAATGTGATTGGAGATTATGGAATAAAGAAATTAACTCATCTAAAAAGTGATAAGCTTCAAAATTATTCTTCTACAGGTTATTCAGAAGTTATAACAAATTTTGCCAAAGAAGTCGATACTGAATATCTCCTTTTGGCAAACACTGCTTTGGGTAGGGACCTGGCTCCATATATTGCTGCAAACCTAAATGCAGGCTTAATAATGGATGCAGTAAATGTCGATACATCATCCGGAGAAATAATTGCAACACGACCTGTTTATGCTGGAAAAGCATTAATTGATGTTAAGTTCAAAAGTGAAAAGAAAGTATTAACAATTCGTCCAAATGTTTTTAAAGCTATTACCAAAGACAAAACTGAGCCGGAGATAATTGTTAAAGAAGTCGAGCCTACAAATTTAAAATCAAAAGTAATTGATTTTAAAAAGTCGGATAGTAAACTTGACGTTGCTGAAGCAGATATAATTGTTTCTGGTGGAAGAGGCTTAAAAGCTCCTGAGAATTTCAAACTGGTAGAAAAATTAGCAGAAGCTTTGGGTGGTGCTGTGGGAGCATCAAGAGCAGTCGTTGATGCCGGATGGAGACCTCACAGGGAGCAAGTCGGACAGACAGGTAAGACAGTATCCCCAAGTTTGTATATTGCCTGCGGAATATCGGGTGCGATTCAGCATATTGCGGGAATGTCATCTGCAAAGTATATTGTAGCTATTAATAAAGATAAAGATGCACCAATTTTTAACGTTGCAGATTATGGTATTGCAGGAGATGTGTTTGAGATAGTCCCAGTTTTAACTAAGGAAATAAAAAAGATTAAGTCATAATGAGTTAGGAGATTTTCTTTGCAAAAAATTCAATGCGAAATTTTAGGTTTGTCATCGAGCCCGTCAACCGGAGGAGCGTACGCAATTTTACTTAAAGAAGTTAATGGAAACAGGAGACTTCCGATTATTATAGGAGCTTTCGAAGCTCAGGCAATTGCATTAGAGATTGAAGGAATAAAACCGCCAAGACCACTAACTCATGATCTCTTAAAGCAGATTACAGATAATTTGGGAGCAACCATAATAGAGGTAGTAATCGATGATCTCCGGGAAAATACCTTTTATGCAAAAATTATCTTTGAAGTTTCAGCCCTTACAAATGAAATAGATGCGAGACCAAGTGACGCAATAGCTCTTGCAGTAAGAGCACAGGCACCTATTTATGTTGCTGAATCAGTTATGGAAATTGCCGCTTTTGTTCCTTCGGAAGAAGGAGAAACTGAAGAAGATGTGAAGGAAGAAAAAGATGAAAAACTCCCTCACACTAAGGAAGCCAAGCTTGCTGTTCTTCAAAATAAATTAAGAGAAGCTATTGATGCGGAAGAATATGAAAGAGCTGCAAAAATAAGAGACGACATACAAAGATTGACTAGCAACAATTAGAATCAATTAAAGACAGTTTTTCCGATTTCACACTCCATACACTTTGATTTAGAACAATAGGTTCTGAATAGTTCGATCATTCCCTGGTATAAAATGCTTCGCTTGTGAGCATTATTTAAAAATAAGGTAGAAGATACTTCCTGCACAAGGTTATTATCACAATTCTGATAATAGTTTATATATAGATTCAACACTTTCTTAGATAATTCTTTTTTGTCAAACATCTCGAAATAGACTGATGCAAAAGGAAGTATTACGTTTACAATGATTTCATCAGCTCTTGATAAACCGATAAAATATTTGGTCCTGTTTCTGATTTGTTTTCCAAAATTGTAATACCCTTTCCAATATCCCTTGCCTTTAACAATAATATTTGTTCTTAAATCTCTTGTCACTTTGCTATCTGGTTTTCTAAACTCATTAATTATCTTAGCAACGAGATCTTCCTTAATCATTCTATATATTAATTCCGCTCCACCGGCAATTCTTAACGTAGGAAAATTGGAAGGTCTGTGTTTGTAAAAGTGCCAATCTTCTGTAGTTAGAATTTCTCCATCATAATGAGGTTTGATAACTGTCCAGCATTCTTTTAATTTTTTTACATACTCAAGTGTTTCTTCATCTTCAAATGAATCGGAGTCAGGAATTATCCCTGCTACATGAAAAAGGATGGATTCAACAAAAAACAAGAAATCATCTTGTTCAGAAAACTTCTTTATAAAAGATAATTCTGCGTAAGTCGCAAGTCTTAAAAATTCCTTTTTATTATTTGAATATCCGAGTGCTTCAAAAAGCTGCTCATAGAAAAGCTGTTTCCATAAATCCGCTTCTTTGAAATCATCGAAGGTAAATTTTCTTTTGTAAAAGTCTTCATTAAGTTCATATTTGATTACAGGTTCTTTTAGATTCAATTCTCTCAGATACTTTAACTCTTTTAATCTTTCAACAATTCTTCCTCGTTTCCTTTTAAATCTTAGAATTCCAAGCTCAAAGACAAAATCAAACTTTTTCTGTTTTTCCAGCTCATCATTTATTTCGATGCATGGCATTTTATTAATTCTATCTTTCCTTTCAGATTGAATTGCATCCTGAATTTTTAATCTGATATCTTTTTCTAAGAATTCACCAAGTGGTAGCGAAAGAACTTTTCTGCCTTCCTGTGTGTAAACAAAAGAATGTCCTGAATCATTATTTAGAGCTGCATGGAGAACTACGCTGTTATATCTTTTATTTAGATTGTGTCCATGGTTTTTCCAATCGGAATAACTGCTATCGATTTCGACATCGCCGTTGTAAGTTATATTCCCAATTTTAATTCTTACGTTTCTAAAATCGGGACCACCCAGTTCTGTATTCTGTTGACCTGTATCCAGAATATTTATTTTGTCCCCATCTTTTGTTATAAGCTCATTTTCAAAGCGCTGGTCTTTCCAGATTTCATAAAGAAACTTTTCATAGATTTTAACATTCTTTTCCATTTAAACCTCGCTTAGAAAAACCGAAGATTTGATCTCACCCTTTGTCGAGCAGATAAACAAAATTGAAAGGTGATTGCTTTCTTACCCATCTTGCAGAACTTCCTCTCAATTCAAGCAATTAAAACTTATTGATATTAAAATAAGCAATAAATCAAAAAGAAGTGAAATTTATTTGGAAATAAGTCTTTTGACAGTATTATTTAATTGAATTATTCCCTCAGCGGCGGCTTCTGCAAAGCGAGTAGAATTATCTTTATATATTATTCCACGGCTTACATTAACGAGCAAATTCAATTTTTTTTGCTGAATAAAAAGATTCATAACCTCTTCAAAGTTACCTCCCTGTGCCCCGATACCGGGAAGCAAAACGGGCAAGTTGCCAAATTCCGTTATATTTTCCCGGAGTTCTGCTAAGTTAGTCGCACCGAAAACAATTCCACAATTATTATTTTGATTCCACAGTTTGACTTTCTCAATTACTTTTTGGAAAATATATTTGCCATCCTTTAACTGAAGTTTTTCAAAATCGTTTGCACCCGGATTGGAAGTTAGAGCGAGAATAAAAATAAGCTTGTCAGAATATTCAAGATAAGGCTTCACTGAATCTTCTCCCATATATGGATTTATAGTTATTGAATCAAACCCATAATTAAAGAGAGCTTCGGCATAATATATAGATGTATTTCCTATGTCTCCTCTTTTTG
>CAZUOC010000261.1:0-4275 GCA_964622335.1 uncultured Ignavibacteriaceae bacterium | reverse complement strand
ACAAGATTAAGAGGCGAAAACGATTTCAAGTTTCCGGTTGAAACAATAGATTATTTGTTTGGAGTTAATGCTGGGTATAAAATTACAAATGCAGATAAAGAAATCGGAATGCGTATGAGGGTAAGCCACATTAGTGCTCATCTTGTCGATGGTTCTTTTGATTCTCAAAATATGATCTGGCGAGATAATAGAAATCCGCGCACTTACAGCAGGGAGTTTATCGAACTTTTTCCTTATTATAAATGTGCTGGATTAAGAATTTATTTAGGACTTACTTATCTTGCTCATATCAACCCGCCTGTTTTCGGCAGGTGGATTTACCAGGCTGGCTTTGATTACTATGCTGAGGGCTTGATAAATAATTTCATCACTCCTTTTGTTGCTTATGATTTTAAGTTTGCAAAATTAAGTAAGTATTCGGGCAATAATATTTTTGAAACTGGATTCAAATTTGGTAAATATAAGTCGAAAGGTATTAGTATAATATTTTCTTATTATTCCGGTAAGAGTATTCACGGAGAATACTATAACATTAACGAAAAATATACGACTCTGGGAGTCAATGTGGATTTGTAAAAGATGAGTTATCCTACTGAAGAATTACAAGATTCCTTTTTATATCAAAGTAAAGCTAAAAAAGAGAAGAAGAATTATCTTCTACATATAGGACTTTTTATAATTACGTTTATTACAACTACTATTGCCGGAGCACAATGGACGACGGGAATGGCGGGTCCCTATGAATTTAATCATCTTCTGGTAGGATTGCCTTATTCAATATCAATTTTATTTATACTTACTTTCCATGAATTCGGACATTATTTTGCGGCAGTATATCATAAAGTTAAAGCGACACTTCCTTATTATATTCCTTTTCCACCGATTCCTTTTTTTCTGAACTTTGGAACTATGGGAGCGGTGATAAAAACAAAAACTCCTGTACCGACAAAGAAAGCAATGTTTGATATTGGAGTTGCAGGACCAATCGTGGGTTTTGTTGCTTGCTTAATAGTTCTCATTTATGGTTTTACGCATGTCCCTGGTAAAGAATATCTTCTTGCTATTCACCCGGATTTTAATACTCCGGAATATGGCAATGGTGAGATTAATCTGGTTTTCGGCAATACATTATTATTCTCTTTTTTCAAAACAATTTTTATCAGTCCCGGACAATTTTTCCCACCTATGTCGGAGGTTTATCATTATCCATATCTTTGTGTAGGTTGGTTTGGTCTTTTTATCACAGCAATGAATATGATTCCTGTTGGTCAGCTTGATGGCGGACATATTGGCTATACTTTGTTCGGCAAGGAAACTCATTTTAAAATTGCAGTAGTATCTTTTTCAATATTATTTGTTTTAGGTGTACTCGGTATTGTTGAATCAACTTTAGATTTTCCTATAGGTTTTGGATGGTCTGGATGGCTTTTCTGGGCAGTTATCCTTTACTTTATAATAAAAATTGAACACCCGCCCATTCAAGATGATACTGAACTGGACTTTAAGAGGAAGATTATCGGCTATTTTAGTTTCTTTGTATTGATTATATCTTTTTCACCGACCCCGTTTTTAGTAACGATTCCCGGCTAATTGAGGGTCAATTTTTTGCATTTATAAAAAATTTAATTACAGCTAATTTACCTTATGCGAAAAATCTATGTAGCAATTCTTCTATTCGCCTTCATATCGGGGTGTGAAAAAAGTTTTGATGATGTTGTTGATATTGCTGCCTCTGGCTATCAGGTTACCGGAACTAATGTTTATACTTCTAATACATTTAAATATGTTGTCGGGGATTCACTCATAACTATTTATTTAAGCTTAAATTCATCGGATGGTGTGGGATCGGTATTTTGTGATGTAATAGCTTCTGATGAAACTAAATTAAATAGTGATCCTTTCTATCTTTTAGATAATGGAAGTTCTGCGAACGGTGACGAAAGAGCCGGCGATAGCAGGTTTACAAACAAATTTCCTCTTAGCCGGCAAAATCCAATAGGAACGTATAAAATAAATTATTTTATAACTGATAAGGAAAATGTTACAAAATTAGTAGCTGAGCAGCAGTTTATTTATGATAACGGACAGGCTAACATTGCACCTGTAATATCAAATTTAATTTTACAGGATAGAGTAGGAAGAGATACAAGTTTTATTTTTACATTAACTGCCAACGATTCAAACGGATTAAATGATATAGATGTTGTTTATTTTGAGTTATATAGACCAGACAGTACTCTTGTTGAGGACCCACCAAATTCGGGTAATACAAAATTGCTCATGCATGATGATGGAGATTCCGAACATTATGGCGATAATGTTGCGGGAGACGGCATTTATTCTTTTAAAAATTCCTTTTCAAACACAGCCTCTACTGGTACATGGAGATTTGTATTCAATGCAAAAGACAGGGGAGGCTTACTTAGTAATACAATTGAAAAATCAATAGTTGTTGAATGAAAAATAAAACTCTATTTCTCTTCATAGTTTTATCCATTTGTAGTCAATCTTTTTCACAATTAGGACCGGAAACATATTCTTTTAAAGCTGATAAAAATCATTTATCTAAAACTTATTCTTCAAATCCCGTAAGTAATAGTATAGGTGATATTATTACAGTTGGAGACTCTACGATTTGGCTCGGAACTACCAGAGGAGTAAGTGTATCTTTTGATAGAGGACAGAACTGGACGAATTTTTATAGACAAGAGCCTTTCGGAGAAGATGGTATATCAGCAATAGGATATGATAACGGAGTTTTTTGGGCTGCTACTGTTACCACAGAAGAAGTTTCTGGTGTAGGAACAGTTGATGTTGGTACAGGATTAAAATACACTATCGACAATGGTATTAACTGGACTTCTATTCCACAGCCTGTTGATGATTTAGCCGATTCAACAGTTATATATGGTATAAATGAACTACGGGCACTACCCGTGACGGTTCCCGAACAAAATGTTACTTATGACATTGCATTTACTCCCGGTGCGATGTGGATTACATCTTGGGCAGGTGGATTGAGAAGAAGTAATGACAGCGGACGCACTTGGCAACGAATGGTTTTACCGCCGGATAATATGGATTCGATTAATCCTGACGATACTCTGAATTTTTGTTATTCTAATTCAGCAGGCAATTATTGTAATGTAGGTAATTTAAACCATGTTTCTTTTTCTATAATAGCTGTTGATGATAATACAATATACGTAGGAACTGCAGATGGAATAAATAAAACAACAAATGCAGGAGATCAATATCCGACTTGGGTTAAGTTCAATCATACAAACCAGGATGAACCAATAAGTGGAAACTTTGTTAATGCATTAGCATATAATACAAGGGATAATTCGATCTGGGCATCAACTTGGAAAGCAAATGATGAAACTGAAACTGAATTTTATGCCGTAAGTTCATCCTCAGACGGAGGTACAAGTTGGAAGACTTTTCTAAAAGATGAAAGACCTCATAATTTTGGTTTCAAAGATAATGATGTTATAGCTGCAACAGACAATGGGGCTTTCCGAAGCAGTAACAGTGGAAATAGCTGGATACTTCCGAATAATATTGTTGATAAGAATTCCGGAGTTGCTTTAATTAATACTGCATTTTATTGTGCAGCATCCGAAGGAAATAACGTCTGGCTTGGTTCCGGAGACGGTTTAGCAAAATTAACTGAGACGGGATTCTGGGCGGGCGAGTGGAAAATTTATTTTGCTTCAGTTGCTGTCGAATCGGCAGCCGATACATATTGTTATCCGAATCCTTTTTCTCCAAAACTTGATGTTCTTAAAATTAAGTACAGCACTAATGGAGAAAGTAAAAAAATAACCATCAGGATTTTTGATTTTGCAATGAATATTGTAAAAACTGTTATTCAGAATGCAGACAGGATCAAGACCCTTGATGATGCACCGGAGAAATGGGATGGAAGAGATGAGGATGGGAATGTAGTTCCTAACGGGGTTTATTTTTACAGAATTGATTTCGATTCCGATAATCCTGTTTTTGGGAAGATTATAGTTTTACAATAATAAGTATTGACTTCACCTCCGTTCCCTCTCCTTACTAAAGGAGAGGGGTGAGGTTAAAAAAAGATAAATCTGGAAAAGAAAGAATAAATAGTTTGAAAAAGCTAGTATCAATAATTCTAATTTTATTTTCTCAGTTTCTTTTTGCCCAGCCAAAAATTTCCGGGCTGGCTTCCGAACCGGGTGCTTTCAGCAGGATGGGATTTGGTGCAAGGGGAATTGGAATGGGAAATGCAATGTCTGCTGT
>CAZUOC010000260.1:0-4279 GCA_964622335.1 uncultured Ignavibacteriaceae bacterium | reverse complement strand
TACAAAATGATTAACTAAAATTTCAATATCATCTTTTCTGTCTCTCAAAGGAGGCAATTCTATTTTAATAACATTGAGCCGGTAGTAAAGGTCCTCACGAAACTTTTTTTCTTTTACTGCACTTTTAAGATCTTTATTTGTTGCTGCAATTATCCTGAGATTTACATGTTCTGTTTTTGATGAACCAACTTTTTCAAAATCGCCTGTTTGAAGTACTCTTAATAATTTAACCTGGAAGTTTTCTGATGTTTCGGCAATTTCGTCCAAAAAGATTGTTCCATTATCGGCAGTTTCAAATCTTCCTGCTTTATCTGAAATCGCTCCGGTAAAAGCTCCTTTTACATGTCCAAATAGTTCACTCTCAAGCAAGGAATCAGAAAGAGCTCCACAGTTTACTGCAACAAAGTTTTTGTCTTTGCGCTTACTTAAAGTATGAATTGATTTAGCCACTAATTCTTTTCCTGTTCCACTTTCTCCAAGAATTAAAATATTAGCATCTTCCGGTGCTGTGCGTTTTACCAAATCAACTACATTTGTCATTAATTTAGATTTATAGACCATGCCGTAAAAATTTTCCTGTTTTCCACTTGTATTAATTTCTGCAGCGGATTGATCTTCCTCTTTTTCTTTAAGTTTATTAATATCTTCTTTAAGAGTTTTGATTTTTTCCAATAACTGTGGAGATTCACTTGAAACATCAAGCTCTTTCTGAAGTTTTATTAATTCTACTTCTTTATTTTTAAGAATATTTTTTAATACTTCAGCTTCAGCCAGAGTATCCAAAAGGATATTCCTGCTTTTGCTTATATATATAACCAATTCTGCAAAGGCAAGAAAAAGAAAAGGCATTAAAAAGTATGAGTAAGACAACTTCAAAAAGTAGAATTTCAACAAGATAATTGATAAAGCAAGAATCAGGATAAAGATAGATACATAAATGGCTAATAACCTTCGTACTGATTTTTTTTCTGTATAAAAAGCAATGAAACAAAGAAACAGTAGAAATATTATAGAAGAGAATAAAGAGTAATTATTGTTTATCCAGCGTCCATTTAGAATATTATCAACAGCAAAAGCATGCAAAGCAACTCCCGGTACTTCTTCATCAAACGGTGAAGAAACAAAAAATGCAAGCTGTGGATCGCTTGTGCCGATGAGAACAATTTTATCTTTAAGAAACCTGAGAGACTCTTTTTGATTTCTATACAAATCGAAAAATTGAATTAGTGAATAATTCTTGAATTTATTCCATGAACTTAACAGATTAACTTCAATGTCTTTGCGAGATAAATTTTTATTCACCAATTGGAGTGAAAAAGCTTTCTCAGTTTCACTTCTAGTTTTTAAAACAAGCGGAATTTTTATTCCATCATCTTCTATAAAATTTAAATGCCCAGTTTTTAATTTATCATCAAGAAGTTTGGGAGTTGGATAGCTCAAAGAATCTGTTATATAAATGGAATTGTTTAATTGAACACTACCCGCGGTAGAACTTAAAACAACATTGCCAGCTTTCATTATTTCTTTTGTGAGCAGGTTATCGTAAACAGACTGTGTTGCGAATCTTGCGCTTAAGAAAACTTCGAGCCCAATGGATTTAACTTTTAAATCGGACAGACTTTTTATTAACAACGCATAATAGCTTCTTTTAATCGGCCAAGGACCAATTGCATTAATATCGTTTTCGGTAATATTAATTATAATAATAATGGAATCAGGAGCTGATTCCCCGCCAATTTTTTTTAGGAATGTTCCGGCTTCTTTATCAAGAAATTTTGTAAATCCTGAAAAAATTAATGACAAAAAGAAAGCAAAAAGAAGTGCAATTATCTTAAGATAAGATATGCCGAATAATTTCCCGGATAGATTCTTCATTCTTTATCAGGTTTAAAAAGGATTTTAAGATAGATAAAGATAAAAAAATATTGTACCAGTTCTCAAGCTTCAGAAATGAAAAGGGTAGGAAAAAATTATAAAATAAACTTGCTCAGGTCTCTGTCTTTTACAATTTTATCTAATTTCTGCTTAACTATTTCAGCGTCGATAGATACCTTCTCGGTAGGGATTTTATCCGGAACCTCAAAGAGAATCTCATCAAGCAAAGTTGTAAGAATTGTGTGAAGTCTTCTTGCCCCTATGTTTTCAACCTGTTCATTTACCTCTGTCGCAATTTTAGCAATTTCACTTATTGCATCAGATTTAAATTCGAGTTCAACTCCTTCGGTTCCAAGTAAAGCAATATACTGTTTGAGCAAAGCGTTTTCGGGAGTCGTAAGAATTTGAACAAAATCATCCTCCGTTAAACTTTTAAGTTCAACTCTAATTGGAAAACGCCCCTGAAGTTCAGGAATAAGATCAGATGGCTTTGCAACATGAAAAGCTCCCGACGCAATAAAAAGAATATGATCTGTTCTTACAACACCAAACTTTGTATTTACATTCGAGCCTTCTACAATCGGAAGTAAATCTCTCTGAACCCCTTCGCGCGAAACATCTGGTCCCTGTGCTTTGCTTCCGCTGTTCGCAACTTTATCAATTTCATCAACGAAAACAATTCCAGTGTTCTCGACTCTTTGTATAGCTTCCTTCTGAACAGATTCCATATCAATCAGCTTTTGCGCTTCTTCCTGCGCAATAATTGAGCGCGCATCGGCAATACTTGTTTTTCTTTTCTTCTTCTTTTTCGGCATTATGTTACCGATAATCTCCTGCATATTTATCCCCATATCATCCATACCAAAAGGACCCAACACCTGCATTCCAAAACCATTCTGAGCAGTTGCATCAAATTCTATCATCTTATCATCCATCTCTCCATTTTTAAGCTTCTCCTTCATCCACTCTCTTGTCTTCTGATTTTGATATGCATCATTGTTCTCATCATTTTCACCTTCGCGCGAAATACCAACAGCTTTTTTAACTGGAGGAATAAGTATATCGAGAATTTTTTCTTCGGCAAGTTCTTCAGCTTTTGCTTTTACTTCATTTGTTTTTTCAGATTTGACCATGTTCACAGCAATATCCGTTAAATCTCTTATCATAGATTCAACATCTCTTCCAACATAACCGACTTCTGTAAACTTAGAAGCTTCTACTTTTATGAACGGTGCATTTGCAAGTTTTGCAAGTCTTCTTGCGATCTCAGTTTTTCCAACTCCTGTAGGACCAATAAGTATAATGTTATTAGGTAAGATTTCTTCTCTAAGGTCATCAACGATTTGCTGACGGCGCCACCTGTTTCTTAAAGCAATAGCAACAGCTCTTTTAGCTTCGTTCTGACCAATTATAAATTTATTAAGTTCTTTAACAGTCTGCGATGGGGTTAATTCTTTTCTTGCGTTCTGTTCCATAATTTATTTTTCAATTACCTCAATATTAATTTTATCATTAGTGTAAATACAAATTTCAGAAGCCGTTAACAATGCTTCCTTTGCAATCTCGTCCGCAGACAGTTTACTATACTTTTTCAACATTCTTGCGGCTGCAAGTGCATACATACCTCCGGAACCAATTGCTACAATCTGGTCATCCGGTTCAATTACGTCTCCGTTGCCGGAAACAATGAGTGCTTTATCTTCTGAAACTACCGCGAGCATAGCTTCCAGTTTTCTTAAAAATTTATCGGTTCTCCAGTCTTTTGCAAGCTCCACTGCAGCACGATTTACATTTCCACGGTATTGTTCAAGCTTATCCTCGAATCTTTCCACAAGAGTAAAAGCATCTGCAGAGGCTCCGGCAAATCCGCATAGAACTTTACCTCCTGCTATTTTTCTAATCTTTAATGCGTTATGCTTCATTACAGTATTCCCGAGAGAAACCTGTCCATCACCACCCATTGCAGCTTTACCGTTATGAATAATCCCTAACACAGTTGTCGATCTTATTTTTTTAGTCATAAAAATTTCTTTCTTTCAATATATAGCTAAACAACTTCTTGTTTATAAGGTTTATAAAACTTTACCGGGAAAACTCCCGGTACTTCTTTTCTGTATTTTATATATACTTCCCCGAATTTTTCAACAAGTCTCTTTTCTTCATAGTAAGAACCGGTATAAAAGTAAATTATAATACATATTAAACATGTTAAATAAAAGAGGTCCATAACAGGTCTGAATAAAAGAAACATAATCGAAAAGAAGTAAAGAGGGTGTCTCATAAACCTGTAAGCACCCCGGATTCTTAAAGTAAGATTCTCGTCAAGTTCATTTACATCATATTGGTTATTAAACCAGCGCTCAATCTGACTGATTCCTAAAAACTCTTTCAAACTAATGTATTT
>CAZUOC010000259.1:0-4283 GCA_964622335.1 uncultured Ignavibacteriaceae bacterium | reverse complement strand
AGATCTTCTTACATTTAACTTAGTAGTTGTTTCTTACTTTAACTGAATATTTTAAGTTTCGTAAAATTTTTACTTTTGAAGGGCTATAAAAATTTATAGTCCTTTTTTTATTTATACCCTCATAAAACATCTTATGATTTACCTTAAAAAGCTCAATTTCTTTTAATATATTTAATACTTAAATATTTTCTTTTTATCAGCAAGGGAAAAATAAAATGCCGGTAGTTTCAAAAAATTTCGATGAATTAGCAATAAATACAATTAGATTTTTATCAGTAGATGGAGTTCAAAAAGCAAATGCAGGTCATCCGGGAATGCCCATGGGATGTGCGCCTATTGGGTACGTTCTTTATTCAAAGTATATGAATTACAGTCCTTCCAATCCTAATTGGTATAACAGAGATAGATTCATTCTTTCTGCAGGACATGGAAGTATGCTTCTTTATTCTCTACTTCATCTTACAGGATTTAAGGTTTCAATGGATGATCTTAAAAGTTTCAGACAGTGGGGAAGTATTACGCCAGGACATCCTGAATATCATCTAACTCCCGGCGTTGAAACAACAACCGGACCTTTGGGACAAGGTTTTTCAAATGCTGTTGGAATGGCAATAGCACAGAAATTTATTTCCGCAAAGTTTAATAAAGATGATATAAAATTAATTGATCATTTTATTTATGGAATCTGCAGCGATGGTGATTTGATGGAAGGGGTTTCTCATGAAACTGCTTCTCTTGCAGGGTTTCTTAAACTTGATAGCATTATTTTCTTTTATGATGATAATGAAATAAGCATAGATGGAAGCACAGATCTTGCTTTTACAGAAGATGTTGGGAAAAGATTTGAAGCTTATAACTGGCATGTTCAGCATATAGAAGATGGAAATGATATTGAAGCTATTGAGAAAGCAATACAGAATGCACAGAAAGATGAGAGGCCTTCGATAATCGTGACAAAAACACACATTGGTTATGGCAGTCCTAATAAACAGGATACAGCAGCGGCACACGGTTCTCCGCTCGGCGAAGAAGAAGTAAAGCTAACAAAGAAAAATCTTGGATGGCCCGAAGACAAAACATTTTATATCCCCGATGAAGTAAAAAACTTTTTCGATGAGATAAATAAAAAATGTAAAGAGAAAGAAGAACAATGGAATAAGCTTTTTGAAAAATATAAAAACAAATATCCTGGTGATGCCAAGCTTTTTAGTGATTTGATGAGTGGAAATATTGGTGAAGAATGGAAATCAAAACTCCCTGTTTTTAAAGATGAAGGAAAGAAAATAGCAACACGCGCAGGTTCAGGAAAAGTATTAAATGCAATTGCAGCATCACTTCCTTCTTTAATAGGCGGGTCTGCTGACTTAGCACCTTCAAATAATACAATGTTGAAAGATTATCCTGCTTTTTCTCCGGAAAATTATGGTGGAAGAAATTTTCATTTTGGAGTAAGAGAACATGGAATGGCAAGTGCACTTAATGGAATGGCAATTTATGGCGGTGTTATTCCTTATGGCGGAACGTTCTTAATTTTTTCAGATTATTTAAGACCTGCAATACGTCTCGCTTCACTTTCGGGAATAAGACCTATTTATATTTTTACGCACGATAGTATCGGTTTAGGAGAAGATGGACCAACTCACCAACCGATTGAGCATATATCTTCGATCAGGGCGATACCAAAGGTGATTGTAATCCGTCCTGCTGATGTTAATGAAACAGCATATGCATGGCAGTTTGCAATTGAACACAAAGGTAGTCCGGTTGCACTTATGTTAACCAGGCAGGGCTTGCCTGTACTTGATCAGGAAAAATATCCTTCTGCACAAAATTTGCTGAAAGGAGCCTATATTCTTAAAGATTCCGATACCCCCGAACTGATTTTAATGGCTACTGGTTCGGAAGTTAGTATAACTTTGAAAGCTGCTGAAGAACTTGAAGCATCCGGAGTTAAAACAAGAGTAGTTAGTTTTCCAAGCTGGGAATTGTTTGAAATGCAGTCTGAAGAATATAAGAAGTCAGTTCTTCCGTCTGAAATAAAAGCAAGAGTTTCTATTGAAGCAGGTATAAAACAAGGTTGGGAAAAATATATTGGTGATTATGGAGAAGCAATAAGCATTGAAAAGTTTGGAGCTTCCGCACCCGGTGGAATTGCTATGGAGAAATACGGATTTACGCCGGCAAATATTGCTGATACGGCAAAAAAAGTTTTGGAGAAACTAAATAAGTAAAAACTGAATACCTTAACTTAATTGTATATCTATTGGAAGAAGTTAATAAAATTATTCATTGCTTGAATCAGTCAGATAACAAACAAGAACATTTACTGATTAATTTAACGGTGGAATAAAAAATTTCTGAAAAGTAATTAACTGTTTTTCCCGCTTCTGTTTTTAATGGTATCATAACTAGCTATAAAAAGCAGCATAGCGACCAAAAGTATTTCACCGATCATAATTTCTCCTTATTGTTCGAAGCAAATATCATACTGTGCCATTAAGTTAATATAACGGGATCGTTAAGGAATTATTAAGAATTAAAATCGTCGGAAGCTGTAAGATTTCATTTTAGTTTTGCAATCTTACTGCTCCCTATTAGCTATTGAGCTAATTTCTTAAGAGATTTGAAAAAGTATACACTTCCCTGTAATACTGCACCCAATGTTGCAACCTGAAGATGAAGTAATCCGAATGAAATATTTTTTGAAAATCCCAGTGATAAGGATATTAATTCAGCAGACAGTATAACAAAAAGAAAGCCCGCAAATCCATAAAGACAATTGAAGAGAAAAAACATTAAGCCCCGCAGTTTAGATTTCATTTTTTATCTTAAATTTGTTAAAGAAACGGTGAAAAGATAAAAGAAAAAGGTTAAGATTGGATTAACTAAATATTAAATTATCTTTAATTTAACTTATTAGTATGAAAGAAATTGATTTTAATAAACTAAAGCAAAAGTTACCGCTGTATCCCGAGTTAATCGATAGTGATGAATATTTTAATTCATCTGTCTTAATAACTGTTACTAAAATAAAAGATGAACACTGTTTTATTTTTGAGAAAAGAGCTGCAGGGATTCGACAGGGAGGTGAAGTTTCTTTTCCCGGGGGTGAAGTCGATAAGAACGAAGATAAAAGCAATCTTGAAACTGCAATAAGAGAAACTGTTGAAGAACTTGGAATCAAGAGAGAAAAAATAAAAGTAGTTGGACAACTTGGAATACTTATGATTCCGGGTGTGTTAGTAAATGCTTTTATAGCAAAAATTGATATACAAAGCCTTGGTGAGATGGTTTTTGATAAAATTGAAGTTGAAAAAGTTTTTGCAGTTCCAATTTCTTTCTTTAAAGATAACCCCCCTGAAGTTCATCATGTAAGATTGGAGGCTCATCCATTTTATATAGATGACGAAGGAAATAAAGTTGAACTTCTTCCTGTCGAAAAATTAAATCTTCCGCCAAGATATTCTAAACCCTGGGGAAAAATTAAAAGGAAAGTTTATTTCTATAATTATAATGGAGAAGTTATCTGGGGATTGACCGCTACGCTTGTTAAAAAAGTTGTGGAACTGATTTAGAATTTGTCATGCCGAATTTATTTCAGCATTTTTTGTTTAGTGGAAAATCACGAAACAAGTTCGGGATGACAGGTGAGCAAACAATTTAATTTCCCGCAATAGTTCTTTGCAAACCAGTAAGGAGGTTATCTGCTTTCCTTCCCTCGTCTTCTGGCACAAGCTCTTTATACTTTATCAATGCCTCAACTGCATTTTCATATTCTTCATTTAAAGCATAAACAAGAGCAAGATTGAAATATATATTTGGAAAGTCAGGTCCGATTTCTGCTGCAACCTCATAATGAAGTTTTGCCAGCCTGTAATCATTAACCTCAAAATATAGATTGGCAAGATTGTAATGTGCTTCAAGATGCCGCGGCTCGAGCTGGAGGCATTTAGTAAAATAATCGAATGCTTTTGTTACGTTCCTGTTTTTCGATTCAAGAATTCCAATGTTACAATATGCATCTGCAACAGAATCATTCTTAAGGATTGCTTTTAGATAAGCTTCATGTGCACCGGGATTTCCTTCTTCATCAAGAAGTAAAGCTTGTTCAAATGGAGAGAACCTTGAAGGAAGATGATGAATCCGCGGCTCACTTTGCCTGAAGAGATTCAATTGCCCTTTTTTTTCAAGATCCTTTTTTTTGCTTGCCCTCTTATACCCAAGTTTAGGCGGTGTTGGTGTAACCTGTAACTGAATTACTTTTGCCATACGTTAAAATCTTT
>CAZUOC010000258.1:0-4299 GCA_964622335.1 uncultured Ignavibacteriaceae bacterium | reverse complement strand
CAAGCATATCCAAACGAATAAAATTTTGTATTACCTCCACTATCGTTTTAATTGTCCTAATTCTGTTCCTGCAACCGATTACGCCACCAGCGTTTAACCACATCTGAAGAACCAATCTTATTGGTAAAATATCCCAACACCGCATTCAAACCAGTCACGGAACTTCGTAATATATTCACAAATACCGGATATAATCGAGGCGCGAAAATGTAAAGCGACGCTTCCGGCCAGGACTCCGTACCAAACCTCTCCTTATAAGCAGCATCACCAAATCCATAGTCAAATACCTTTACATCGGTACTCCTGCTCAAATCTTCAAGCACCTTTACAAAGAGTATTGTTCCAGGACTAAAATTACTCCATTCGGGATTGTATCCGATTGCTTCTGCAAAATAAGTATTGCCATAAATAATTCCGGTCTCAAATGCACACGGCACCTCACCCGCCCAAAGGATGTACGCACGCCACCAGCCATTCTGAGCCGCTTGAGCCAACATAGAACGTGTCTCTAACGTATCGTTAAATCCTGCATTTATTACATTTTTATAGGTTATTGATGAAATCTTCGATGCAATATCAATAAAAAAATCCAAGTCACACAATTGATCATAAAATTTCATTTCGAGCGGGCCTCCAGCGTCCTGTTCCAATCTCCTGCCCAATCGTTTCCATTCTTTCCTCCGTTTTCGGCTGATAGTTGCATTAAACTCTTCATCAGTGTCGGGCACACGTGTCTGCCAATGCAGATGTGTGATTGGCAAATAATCACGGCACAAAAAGTGGGACATTGTGCCGGCAGAACGATACAAAAACGAATCTACTCGCAAATGATTTAAGAAAGTCACATCCGCTTCTCCGCGTTTAAGAGAATCTATCAATTCCTTTAATAAAACAGTGTTCATCTCATTCGTAGGCTGTCCGAGAATACCTCCATATACTACAGTCAAGCAAAGAAGTGACGGATTTAATATTTTCATATATCCTAACTTACACGTAATTCTATGCCTTTCAATACGTCCTATCACCATTGCCTTTGGTTCACCATTATAATAAAGAATAATTATATGTGGCCGAACCGACCCTTTCATCGACTCCACGAAGGTAAGATAACGATCTATATCCACATTAAGCACCGGCACAGATTCGGCCTGCTGCATTCGTTCCCATATCGGACGAATAGTTTCAATTTCTTCGGTACTTCTGGCAACAACTATTGACCATTTTTCTGAAGTCTGTACATTAGATACCACCTTCATAATCACAATCCTCTACAGAATCTTCTGTTTTAATTTTTTGAAAATTTCTGTTTAAAACTACGAGGTACATTTTTCAAACGGTAATAAAACGAACGTAACCACTTTACCTTTATCAACCGCCAATTAATATAATAACGGAAGCTTAGTATCCGCCCCAGTACTCCTCGACCCGCAACAGCTCTATATACACAGTGCTCATCCGTACTCCAGAAACGCTTATAATCAGCATCTCCATGCTCAAAATCAAATATTGATATACCATCCGCACAAGCATCGTTAATGACCCGGCTCGTCAAGACCTGTCCGACAGATAAGGATGATGCATAATCCAGCTTAAACGCCGTCCACGTATAATAAAGTTTTCCATGGGCTACAAGTGCATAGACAAATGCTGCATCGGCACCATCGATCGTCATCAGCCACGCCCTGGTAAGACCGGCCCGAGCCGCAGTCAACAGAAGTTTTTGATAAAAAGGCTGTCCAAGTACTGCGGCCCCCCGCCTTTTCATCCAGCTATGTTCCTGTATAAATGCTATACGTTCGATAATTACATCCGTTACCTCGCTATTGTTGTACCTCTCGATATTAACCACGTGTTTCGTGCGTAATTGTTTTTCCTTCCGACGCAACGTCTGTCGAGACTTGCCTGACTTGGTGTTCTGCAGATATTCTTCATAGGAACAGCCCAGCCGGATAAAAGGACACGGGTCACGATAGGCTCGATAGACTGAGAAGTTTTTCCCGGCAAGCTGATTGAGAAAAGAATTTGTCACATTGTCTTCGGAACTGAGGTCTTGAATGCAGAACAGATCGGCGATATCCCCCGTTCTAAATACCTCAGCCATATGTTCTATGACCTCAGGATAGTCCGGATCAATTAACAGCCCAAGATAAGAAGGTTGCCACGTACTCGCCGGTTCTGCTATCCTCACCCCAAGATATTTACGGACAGTTAGTGCAAACAAAGCAATAAGCTTGGTTTGACTCCAACAAAGTACAAAAAAAGGAGTCCCGTTTATCTTTCCTTCCCGGACGAATGTTTCAATCCAGGGACGTGACAAAAACGGCGGTGCATCACAAGCTCTGGCAAATAAATCATCCCAGCTTTGAGCAAAATCGGAAATACCCTTAGCCCCTTCCACTACCTGCAAATCACAGAGCTGCTCTCGTTGAGATACTTTAGAGTACATCATTCAGTTTAAAACAATTGCCTCACTTAATAATTTACATCAGATTATTGAGTTCATATTAGTCCATAAACTCACTTTCCCCCACCTCTTCGTTAAGATATTCTCCTGGTGACTGTAACACCTCAGCCAACCACAGGACTCCATCACATTTTCATGTGCTGCATTGAAGTATACCACCCGGATACGACGAGGGCATTTTCTCACGGATTGGTGTATAAGCTCTATAACGGCTCTCAAAGTTTTTGTGCCGAACGGATTAAAGAGACAATAAACCGTACCTTCGGAATAATCAGCTTCAGCCGCGTCGGCAACAAAAATCTCAATCGGCGCTTTACGCCCCTTCAATCTTTCGGCATTCCGGCTTGCCTTTTCGGCAAGTTCAGTTGAAATTTCTATTCCGATACATTTTCTAATGAACCTACGTGCAAACACACAAAGTATCTGACCCATTCCGCATCCGACATCGAATACAACATCATCATGTGACAGTTTCAACAATCTTAAACACTTCCACAATTGGAAATAGGAATAACCCTCATATATTTTAGAATCATCAAAATGAGTCTTATAATTGATTACTTTTTCAGGTAATGAAATGGTATCAATGTTAAGTATTCGATCTATTGTCTTAGTTATAAGCGTTAACGAATTAAAATATAACGTTCGAATAAGAGAGGATTTTTGTATCAGGGAGATTATATGCATAATCACAACCTTTTTATCAACAATCAGACTTTGATTTCTGAAATCATTTGAGTCGCTTGTTTTGGCACAATATAATAAACTACCTTCTTGGGGACCTTCCAATCAAAACGCTTATGACTCAGGGAGCTTATCATTCCGAGAGAACAATAGAACAAAGTGGATAACTGTCCGAAGAAACTAACGGACTGCCATGTCATGATAACCGCAGCCAACAGACTTCCATAGGCCCAGCATAAAGATTTTAACCGCGAATATGTCAATCTCTTGTATGTAGCTATCAGGCTGCGAAACGATATAACAAGTACTGTACAAAGAGCTATCATACCCCATATTCCATACCTGACCCCCATCAAAATAAACTCATTTGTGACATCCGTATGTACCATTCCCAAAGAGGGTCCCCAGCCGGGATCGCTATCTCCGTACCCTGTTAACCACCATTGGTTAAAATTTTCAATGGCAAGATCGATAAGTTTTGCCCTGTGGAAACCGGCACCACCAAGAGGATTGGCCCATGAAGCTATTACATGATAAAACGATCTGTTACTGACTATTCCAACAAGCATGCACATAATAATACCAGTCACAATCATCAGCTTTACATAACGCTTGTACTTTTCCATCATCAGGCAGAAAATTACAGCCATTACCATAACCCATGGACCGCTGGACATGCTGCTTAAGGCACCGACAAGGGCAGACCCAGAAAAAACATAAGCTAAAAAACTCCATTTACCTTTTTCTAAACGCAAACTATAAATAAGAGGTAAAAACATGGCAAAAACGCAGCCAAACAAAATTGCATGACTGAAAGGGCCAACTGCTCTGGCAAATCCAAAACGACCTTCAGAAACGAACGCCGCTCCTCTGAACCACGGAGAAAAACGCCACAATGGTGCAAACGGCTGCCAGCCGGTAACAGACTCCATAACACCGAACATTGCAAGGGGTACCAAAACAACACTTACACATTTAATGACCGTTATTAATCTTTTATAGTCGGTCACAATAAACCGGACGGCCAGATAAGCAAAATATGTATCCATCACAAAACCGCTCCGGTTTTCAACTATGCTCATCATCGGCGGATCAAAAGAAAGCATCGCAATACCGACATACACCAGCATACTCAACGAAACATAGGTATC
>CAZUOC010000257.1:0-4302 GCA_964622335.1 uncultured Ignavibacteriaceae bacterium | reverse complement strand
TCTAGTCTTAATAGGTCTAAATAGTTTTATCTATTCAATTTCGAAATCTTCATCCTTATCAAAAGTTGGATCGGTAGAAATTAAAGATGGCATTGTTGAAGTTATTGTTAAAACAGATAATGCTTCTTTATTGAAGTCGAATGGATTTGATGTTAATTCATCGTTTGGCAAATATGCAACTGTCAGAATTCAACCCGACGAGCTATTAAATCTGGCAAGACAAAAAGATGCTGAATATATTTTAGCTTCACAACTAAATTATCCCGCAAATGATGTTGCCGGGGGAACGGTTGGTGCTAAAGCTTTAAATTCCGGCTTTGTCAACAACACAGAATATAAAGGACAGGGAGTTTTGGTTTGTATTATTGATACAGGAATAGACTGGAAACATTTAGATTTCAGGGATCCAAATGATCCAAGTAAAAGCAGGATAGTATATATATGGGACCAAACATTGACAAAAACAGGCAGTGAAAAAACACCGCAGGATAGAGATGTGTTAAATTTCTTAGGTTTGAATTATGGTGTCGAGTATACAAATGCAGATATTAATAATGAGATTGATGGAACACCTGCAAATTTTGTAAGAGAGGAAGATACAAACGGGCATGGTTCTCACGTTGCCGGAACAGGAGCAGGTAACGGTGCTACACGAGTTGATAAAAAATTTGCAGGTATCGCACCAAAAGCCGATCTGTTAATTGTTAAAGCAGGGAATGGATCGTTTAGCGAAAACCATATTATCGATGCTTTATCTTATGCAAAAAATGTGGCGGCACAACTGAATGAACCGATAGTAGTTAATATGAGTCTTGGGTCCAATTATGGTCCACACGATGGAACAGATGCTGAAGGACAAGCTGTCAATAATTTTGCTTCTTCTTCACCCGGGAGAGTTGTAGTAATTTCTGCTGGAAATAGTGGAGCAGATAATATTCATATAACCGGATCACTTCCAAACGGTTCTACAAAAGATTTTAACTTTAATGTATCTTCTTATACTCCTCAAAGTGGTTCCGGTAATGACGATTTTGGATTTGATCTCTGGTTTGATAAAGCCGGAGCTGTGACTACCGTAGTAACAACTCCAAATTCGTTTACAACAAATTCAACTTTAAGTACCGATGATGGATATATTCAGTTAGGAAACACCGCTTTCACCGGAGACAGGGAAGTATATTTATATGTGAATGATAATATCTCCACAAAAACCCCAGCAGCAGGAAACTGGAAATTATCTGTAACAAATAATTCATCCCAATCAATGATTTATCATGGATGGCTGTATGATAAGACTATGTCGGTAGCTTTATTGGGAGCAAATTCAGAGTACACAATTGGTTCACCGGGTACAGCTAATGATGCTATTACGATTGGTTCATTTGTTACAAGATGGAGGTGGGCAAGCAGTAACGGTAAAGGTTATGCTTATAGCGGAGTAGATCATTCTGACGGCATTTCATCTTTCAGCAGTATGGGTCCCAGAAGAGACGGTATACAAAAACCGGATATAACAGCGCCCGGGCAAGGAGTTATTTCTGTAAGATCGGGAAATTCACTTCCCGATTCTGTGCACCTGGTAGGTGATGGACAATATGTTCTTGAACAAGGTACAAGTATGGCTTGTCCTGTTACTGCAGGGTCGGTTGCGCTTTTATTGCAGCAAAAACATGACCTGACTTACAGCGAGGTGAAATCTTATTTAACTAACAATGCTGTAACCGATGGATTTACCGGAGCGGTTCCAAGTTCTGCGTGGGGATATGGCAGGTTGAATATTTTTGATGCTATGGTAGCTTTAATTAATCCCGGCTTACCCAAAAGTTTTAAAAACTATATTTACGACCAATGGAATACGGTGCAGTATACTTATACTAATGTTAGCCCGGGTCAAAAGTTTGCTGTGAAGTTCACTCCTGATTTTTCAGGGCAAGTTACTGGTGCGTTATTGCATATGTTTATTTCAAATGGAATTACAAGCCCTATGTCATTTGAAATATGGTCGGACAATAATGGTTTGCCCGGAACAAAACTAGGCAACACAGTAAATCACGATGCCTCTGGTTTTACTTTATATAGTTGGAATTATATTGATTTAACTGGAAACGAAGCAAACCTTATAGCAGGTACTAACTATTATCTTGTTACATATTTTACAAGTGGAACTGAAACCGGAGTTTTACTTGATGACGGAAATGTTGATTCTCGGACTTTAAGAGATTATAATGACGGGATGGGATGGATTGTTAAAACCTATGATATGAGATTAAGACCCATAATGGGCTTAGCTAATGCGTTGGTTTCGGTTAAGTCAGACAAAGAATCTTCTACTAAATTTTCTTTATATAATAATTATCCTAACCCGTTCAATCCCACGACCACAATAAAATATGAAATACCTAAAACAGTTAATGTTTCTTTAAAAGTATTTGATTTACTTGGCAGGGAAGTGAAAACATTGGTAAACCAGGAACAGAAACCAGGTTTTTACGAAATACGCTTTGGAAGCAGTGAACTTGCAAGCGGAATATATTTTTACGTGTTGCGCGCAGGCAATTTTATGCAAACAAAAAAAATGATATTGCTGAAATAAAAATTTTGTTAAGAGAAAAGAATAGTTTTTCAAACCTCTGATTGTATGATTTCTATTACTAGGATATAAATCTAAAATTTCATTTTGTGAATTTAATAATTTCACTTGGGAAAGTGTTTTGTGATACTATTCGATTATCAATAATTTTAAATCCACAAGATTTTACATAGTCTTTTAGATTAACAGGTCGGCAATTTGTTAACAAAGAGGGGAAATATTTCGACAATAGATACCAGATTGTATTATACCATTTACTTCCCATTGACATTGTTAGTAATATTCCCGTGCTTTTCATTTTTAAAACTCTTTTGAATTCTGTTAATACTATGTTAAAACTATCTTCAGGAAGCAGGTCAAGTACATAACTGCTGAAAATGAAATCAAAACTTTCATTCTTATAAGGAAGATTAAACGCATTCCCTAAAGACAGCAAATGTTTCACTGGTAGTGCCCTGAATTTATCTTTTGCCTTTGCAATCATACCCGGCGATAAATCAACGCCAAAATTGAGACCGTTTTTATTTTTGAGAATAATTTTTTCGAAGAGTTGTCCTGTCCCGACTCCTATGTCGAGCGCTTTAATATTGTCGCTTATACCGGAAATTGAAATCGCTTCATTGATGGCTTTACTTTCTGTTATCTTGCCCCAGAAATCATAAAACCAAACAACCCTGGAAAAATTTTTCTGTGTTTGTTGTATCTCAAAATTTCTCTTTAACATATCTAATCTTATACTTTAAATAAAAAAGAATCGATTCAAATTGTATTTTGTTAATTAAAGAATTTAGCGATTTTAAACTTTAGCTTTATATATTATAGTTTATTTAATATAAAAAAAAATGAAAATACGTGAAAGTGGAATGCCTGATGAAAGATATTGGGAATCATTTTTTGATGTTGATAATATTTTCACTCAGCTTCAAATAAATAATAAAACAAAAGACCTGGTTGAATTCGGTTCAGGTTACGGAACATTTACAATACCTGCTGCCAAAATTATTAAGGGTAACGTTTATGCTTTAGAAATCGAACCCGAAATGATTAATAATTTGGAACAAAAGATTACAGGGGAAAATTTATCAAACATTAAAATTCTTCATCGGGACTTTGCAAAAGATGGTACCGGCCTGCTGGGCAATTCTATTGATTATGTAATGTTGTTTAATATTCTTCATGCAGAAAGCCCGGATATATTATTGAATGAAGCATTTCGGATACTCAAACCTGGAGGGAAAGCAGGAATAATTCACTGGATAAATTCCTCAACAACTCCACGGGGACCTTCACTGGATATAAGACCAACTCCTGGTCAATGTGTTAATTGGTTAATAGGAGCAAAGTTTAAAATTATTAAAGATGAAATTTCACTACCTCCATATCATTACGGAATATTGTCTGAAAAATAAAAGTGGGAATAAAGATCAGCCGGTTAAATAAAAAAGATATCCTAAAACTGCTCCGCCTAAAATAATATAAGCTGCATTTATTTTTTTTATTGTAAAAAATGCAAAAACACTTAAAAGAGCAATTATCCAGGTTCGCCATTCGATAAGAACTTCATCCCCAAGTTTAACTGCAACTACAAGCATCACTGCAAGTGCGCTTACGTTTACAGCATCCATGAACTTTGAAAAGAAATTCGAATTCCTGAGTTTTGGAACTAGAGGATTTAAGATGGCTACAAATACAAAAGAAGGGATTACGATTCC
>CAZUOC010000256.1:0-4305 GCA_964622335.1 uncultured Ignavibacteriaceae bacterium | reverse complement strand
ATGATACTGAAAAAGGAATGTTTTTAAATGGAAAGAATATTAAGCTGAAAGGCGGTGCGTTGCACGCAAATAACGGCCCATTAGGGGCGGCTGCATACCCAAGAGCTGAAGAGAGAAGAGTTGAATTGTTGAAGTTAAATGGTTTTAATGCAATCAGATGCGGTCACAATCCGCCTTCAAAAGCATTTCTTGATGCCTGCGATCGATTAGGAATGCTTGTTATAAATGAAGCTTTCGATGTTTGGACTATTGGCTGGCTGCACGATGATTATCATTTGTATTTTAATGAGTGGTGGCAGCACGATATTAAAAACTGGATTAAGCGGGACAGAAACCATCCCTGTATCTTTGCCTGGAGTATTGGAAACCAAATAAGAGAAGCCAGAGATAGTATAGGAATATCATTGGCTAATCAAATATCCGGTTTCATTCGTTCGATTGATCCAACCCGGGCAGTGACAGCCAATGTCGCAATGGCGGGTGAAGGATATAAGTGGATAGACGGTGAATCCGAAAAATGGAAAGATTATGATCCAATATTTTCGGCACTGGATATTTGTGGGTATAGTTATCAGTCGGTTCAATATCCTAATGTTCACGAACGGTTGCCTGAAAGGATTCAGTTTTCTTCTGAGATCGATCCAAGAAATGCCTTTAACAATTGGATGAGAACAGTTGATAATGATTTTGTAATCGGCAACTTTACCTGGACAGCTATGGATTTTATGGGTGAAGTTTCCCTTGGCTGGATGCGCGGTTTTGGAATGTCGTCCGAGGAATTATTTCCTTGGACTTCAACATATAGCGGTGATATAGATTTGTGTGGTTTTAAAAGACCTCGTTCTTACTACCGGGATATTCTTTTTAAACAGGGTAGTAAACTAACAATATTTGTAAAACCACCCGTTCCATCCTTCGCTAACGACCGTAATTCGCCCTGGGGTTGGGAAGATGTGAAACCAAGCTGGACATGGGAAGGATACGAGGGAAAACCTTTACAGGTTGTTACATACTCGGCTTGCGATAGCGTTAGCTTATTTTTAAATGGAAAAATGATAGGTACAAAACCTACAAATCGAAATTCCGAGTATAAAGCATATTGGCTTGTCCCTTATGAAGAAGGCATTCTTATGGCAACTGGATATATTAAAGATAAAGAATCTGCCAGGTGGGAGCTAAAAACTGCCGAGCAGCCGTATAAATTAAAACTTACAGCAGATCGTACAACAATAAAAGCTGACAAGCAGGACCTATGCTTCATAACGGTTGAAATACTTGACAAGTTTGATAATCTGATTCCCTGTGCCGACAATCTAATAAATTTTGATGTAACCGGACCTGCTTGCATTACAGCAGCAGGGAACGGTAATCCTACCAGTCTTGAGAGTTTTCAGCAGCTATTCCGAAAAGCTTATGAAGGAAAATGTTTGTTGATAATTAAATCTGAGAACTCGTTAGGACCGGTAACAGTAAAAGCGGAAAGTGAAGGATTACAATCAAGTAAAATTACAATTAATGTACAGAAATAATAGCAGGGTTTAGCATGCAATATTCGCTATGCAGGGAAACACAGTAGTAGCAACGACAAATCCAGTAGACTCACTCAAATATGAGTGATAAACATAATTTTACAAGTATTTTGAAATTGAGAGCATGATAAGTTTAAAACTATTTATGATATGGTGTGATTTTTCTGTTTTCGGTTTCAATTTTATTATTTATTTCCTGTCTTGGCTTATTAGGCTTGGTTTTTTTTCAAGTGAAAGGCGAAATAAAAAAATTGGAATCAGAAAAGTTTTAGGTGCTTCAACTTCATCAATTGTTTTTCTTTTGTCAGGAGAGTTCCTAAAATTAGTTTTAATTGCTGTGCTCATTGCTTCACCAATTGCCTATTATATTATGAGTGGATGGCTCCAGGATTTTGCCTACTGCACTAACATCGGAGTGGGGCTGTTTATTACTGCGGCTTTAGCTTCTTTGGTAATAACTTTTATTTCGGTAGGCTATCAGTCAGTAAAAACATCGTTCACGAACTCCGTTAAATCTTTAAGATATGAATAGAAAAATGATTTAGCTTTTCAGTGCTCCTGAAAGAACTTTTATTAATTCTTCTTTTTTGAAGGGTTTTGCCAAGTAGTGTGTGCACCCGCCTGCAAGGAATCTTTCTCTGTCTCCTCGAAGTGCGAGTGCTGTTACTGCGATGATGGGTTCGTTATCATAATTTGATAAAGTTCTAATATTCCTTGCCGTTTCAAGACCACTTATTCCTAGTCCAAGGTCAATATCCATTAATATTGCATTATATTTTTTCCCTTTGACTTTTTCAATGCCTTCTTCACCTGTTGAGACAATATCGACATCATATAAACCATCAAGAAAGAATTTTATTACTCCGGCATTAGATTGATCATCTTCTATGAGAAGTATCTGTGGTAATTTACTTTTAGCGCCATACTTAGGGTATTCGATCTGTTTAGGAAAAACAATAGGTGTTTTGTCTAATTTATTAATATCCTTTTTATACAGAATAGGGAATCTTACAGTAAATGTTGAACCTTTTCCCGGTTCACTTTCAATTTCAATTTCCCCGTTCATCAATTCGATAAACTTTTTAGTAATGGTCAAACCTAAACCTGTGCCTTCAAATTTTCTGGCGAGTCCCTCACTGATTTGTCTGAAAGCTTCAAAGATTATCTTTTGACTGTTTTCGTGAATACCGATACCGCTGTCACTTACTAGGATGAGAACATTTTCCTTTTCAATGTTTGATTCTTTTTTAATTGTCAGGATTACTTGCCCAGAGTCAGTAAATTTCACGGCATTGCTTGCAAGATTATTAATAATCTGTCTCAGCATTCTTTCGTCTAAGAGAGTTATGATTGGTTCAGCGGGTTTATCGATTTTATAAAAGAGATTCTTCTTTTTTGCCAGACCTTCGTAGATTGCGAACTCTTCCTCAGCTATAGCCCCCACATCTATTTCCTGAAAATTAATTGTTTCTTTATTTGCCTCTATTTTTGATAAGTCTAAAAGCAGGTTTAATGTATTCATTAACCTTCTGCTGCTATCATAAATCTCATTAGACATTTCCTGCAGATTTGGATTGTCCGATTCTTTTCTTAAAATATCAGAATAACCAAGTATTGCAACCATCGGTGTTCTTAACTCGTGACTCATATTAGCCAGGAAGACTGACTTTAATCTGTTTATCTCCTCCGCTTTCTCTTTGGCTAATTTTAATTCTACTTCAGCTATCTTTCTTTGTGTAATATCTTCTTTTATTATCAGGTAATGTGTTATTTCACCTTCGGGATTTTTTATAGAAGAAATAGAAGCAAGTTCCCAAAAGTCTTCGCCGTTCTTTTTCTTATTTAAAAACTCGCCGCGCCACTCTTCTCCGTGTTGAACAATCTCAAGGAAACTTTTATAATCATCAGAAGATGCCTGAATATATTCCAAACATTTTGGTTTTTTGCCGGCAACCTCTTCAGCGGTATAACCGGTTAGCTCACTATATTTTGGATTTACATATTCTATCTGCCAATTAGTATTGGTTATAATAATTGTGGCTGAGTTTTGCTGAACAGCGCGAGAAAGTTTTCTTAACTCGCTTTCTGTCTTTTTCCTTTCAGTTATATTTTCTTTTACTGCAAGAAAATTAGTAATCTTTCCATCTGCATTTTTTATGGGAGAGATAGAGGCAGATTCCCAGAAGGGCTCATCATTTTTCCTTTTATTATGAAATTCACCATGCCACTCCTGCCCCGATCTTATTGTATCCCAAAGATTTTTATAGAAATTTTCAGCATGGGTACCAAATTTTAGAAACCGTGGATTCTCGCCTAAAACTTCTTCCTGTGAGTATCCTGTTATTTCACAGAATTTCGGGTTTACATATTCTATATTTCCTTCAGTGTCTGTTATAATAATTGAAGCAGGACTTTGTTGAACAGCAAGTGAAAGCTTTGTCAATTCTTTTTCAGCTTTTTTCCTTTTAGTAACATCGAGTAAAGTCCCGATAATTGCGGGTTTTCCATCATAGATAGTAAACGAACCCATAACTTCCAGGTCTATTATGGTATTGTCTTTTTTCTTTCCTCTAAAGGAATAATGTAAAGTTTTAACTTCTCTTGAAATTCTTTTTTTAATATTCTCCTGTACTAATTCCAAATCTTCCTCATAGATGACGTCTACTATGCTTTTGGAAGATAAAATTTCATCAACAGTGTATCCAAAAATCTCCGCAGATCTCGGATTGATATATGGAAATTTACCATCCTGAATTATGTATACACCTACTAACGA
>CAZUOC010000255.1:3613-4313 GCA_964622335.1 uncultured Ignavibacteriaceae bacterium | reverse complement strand
TGTAATCAATATTTTTATTTGGAATGAACTTTTGAATATAATAATGGGTCCCGTTCGGAGCGACTAAAACATTATTTTCAAGCTTATTAAAAAACATAGAATCCGGCTTAGAGAGATTTCCTTTAAGTTCCAACTGATATAAAAGAGAATCTTTCTTGCTTTCCTGAGAAAAAAGAAGTGTTGAAGCCAGGACAAAAATCAAAAATGTAATTAGTTTTTTCATAATCCCCTCAAGCTGTTATATAAGAATTTTCTTCTTTAGACCATAGCAACATCTTATTAGTTCCGTTTATCCAGTATCTAGTATCAAGTATCCGGTATCAGGAATCCGGTATCAGGAATCCGGTGTCAGGAATCCGGTGTCAAACTTTCATTCCCCACTCCCCTACTTTCCTTGCAATTTCTTTAAGTACTTCTTCATCATTTCTACCTGAACTTTTTAAAAGATGAAAAGAATGATCAGCGCCTTCAATAATGTTGAGAATTGCTTTCTCTTTCAGCTTCTTTATAATCGCTTTTAATAATTTAAGATCAGCAAGCTTGTCTCGCGTTCCCTGCAGGAAAAGCATTGGAACTGAGACATTAAACAAATGTTCTCCTCTTTCATCAGATGGTTTACCCGGAGCGTGCAATGGAAAACCAAAGAATACAATTCCTTTTATTTCATTCAACTGTTCTTTAGATGCAGCCAAAGATGTCA
>CAZUOC010000255.1:315-3603 GCA_964622335.1 uncultured Ignavibacteriaceae bacterium | reverse complement strand
ATGTCATTCTCCCACCCATAGATTTTCCACCTGCAAATAAAGGAATATCTCCCGCATACTTTTTCGCAGCTTCAACTGCTGAACGAATTGTCTGTATCAATATTAGAGCTGGATCTGGTCCCCTAATTTTCTTTTCAGTGTAAGGGAAATTATATCTTAAAGTTCCAATATTTTCTTCAGCAAGATAACCAGACATCTTTACCATAAATGGATGATTCATTCCGGCACCTGCACCATGTGCAAAGAGTAGCAGGAATTTTGGTTTTTCCGGTAAAAGAAGTATTCCACTTACTTTGCCTGAACTTTTTGAAGCTTCGAATTTTATGTTACGAGTTGTTTGTGCCATTTTGGTCTATGTTTATTCTAAAGACTCTTCGCTATGCTCCGAGTAACTTATTATTGGTCATTCTGAGGGAGTAAAGCGAACGAAGAATATAAACTTATTTCAGTCTCTTAAGTAAATTTTTAAAAATCATTTTTGTTATCTTTTTTGGTTTCTTCCCCGGTTGAGAAGAAATCAATTGCCAATCCAGTTCAGCTGATTCTTTTGCCACATCAAACAAATTATTGGTTTCTTTCTTAGCAACAATATCAACCCTGCAATTAAAACCAAAAGCATACAATCCCGCAGGTTTTATTGAAGCTATTAATTTTTTACCCGAAAAAATATCTGCTGCGGGAAGCTTCTCACCATCAACAAGAATTGAAGTTTTCTTGAAAGAATAATTATCCACATCCTTTATCCATTCGGAAAGAACATTATACAATTCATTAATTCTTTTGGATAAATATTTTGCTCTTTTATTCTTTTCTTTTTTAGTCACTCCAGTTAAAGAAAAACTAACCGATGATTTTTTGTTTTTACTCATATTATTCTTATAATTAAAATATTTAATAAACAGTACAAAATCACTTAAAAAGAACCAACCAGTATAATTATTTCGCATATATTTTATATGCGATTAATAAAATTTCATTAGTTTTATGAAAGAAAATATTTTCATTTAGGAAAAAACTGCGGGAGTATCTCTTATGAAATATTCTAAACTACTTTTTCTTTTGTTTCTCTTTAATATACCATTATTGGGGCAACTCGGCTATACATTTGACGAACACAGTCTAACCCTGCCAGATACTACAATAAGACTAGATGCATTTTCACTTCCTGTCCCTTCTGAAAAGGAAGATGTAAAAGCCATAGGAATGGGAAAAACGCAGATAGCAAACGGAAAGGATTTCAATGCAATGTTGTATAATCCCGCCCTTCTTAGTAGAAAAAGATTTTCAATCGATGCTTTGAGTGTAAGCGTAAGCTTGCCTCCGAAAACTTACGATGCTGCTAATTATTTAGTTAATCATTTAAATGAATTTAAAGACGCGGTTTCTCTTAAAGAAGTCTGGGCAGGTATTGATGACTTTAATAATGCAGCCAAAATTGGCGATATTAACCAGGAGTTAACTGCGTTGAAAAGGATTCAGGAAGGGATGAGATTTCCAAAAGAAATACTGGACAATGTAGTTGGCTCGACAGACAGCCCTGTGACTCATGGAATAAGAATTATTCCTGCTTTTTCTTTGCAAATAAATAATTTCGGATTTACACTTTACAGCGTTGCACAATCCGCTTTTGAAGTTGAACAAAGTCCTGTAATTGATGCGCTGCTTGCCGTTGAGCTTCCCGACGATTTAAATGATCCACAGCAGGTTGCAAATGCAATACTGTCTATGCAGGGAATTCTTCAGCCATTACAGGAATTAACCAGTTTTGATGAGGTTATGCCTGTAGCTTATTCTCTTTCTTATGTTGATCTAGTGGGAGCTTTTGGTTATTCCTATGATGTTAAACCAAACTTCAGCATAGGTGCTAATCTTAAAGTCATTCACAGAAGATTTTCTGCTAAAAGACTTTTATTCAAGGAATATGAAAATATTCTAAATATATTAAAAAGAGACCTGAGTGAATATATAACGGGAGTTACTCTTGATATTGGCGGACTTTATAAATTCCCCACAGGAACTGAAGTTGGACTATCAATTCAGAATATAATTCCTGTTCAAAAAATTACTTCCACACTGAAAGCAAATTTTGCTTATACATATTTTGATTATGAAACGAATGCCCAGGGACAGAAAGTAGTCAATCAGGGTGATACAGTACTCCAATCCGTAAATCAAACTGTAAAAGTAGAATGGCCGTTCGACCTTAAACTTCCGATGATAATAAATGTTGGAGCAACTCACCCGATTACGGAAAACTGGGATGTGTCTCTTGACTGGGTCGATATTTCCGATCAGGACATAAAGTTTACAGATTACACTGAAAAATTTCGAATTGGAACAGAATACAGACTAGATGCAATTAAACAAAAGCTTGGTGTTGCATTCAGATTAGGAATGGCTGATGAAAAATTTACAGGCGGTATTGGATTTAATATTTACAAAGCTCTCCAGATTGATGGGGCTTACGCCTATGACAATTATGTAGAAGCATATTCATATTATGCCCAGATAAAACTTGGTTGGTAAAAACGAATAGATAAACTATGTATTATCTGACAATCTGGAAATATAAAATTAAGCCTGAGAAGAAAAATGAATTTGAAAAATTGTATGGTTCCGAAGGAGAATGGGTAAAACTCTTTCAAAATTCCCTGGTTACATAAAAACAGAATTGCATCTAAACATAAATGAAACTGATTGTTATGTTACTTTGGATTACTGGAGACCTAAAGAAGCTTATTACCAGTTTAAGGAACAATCAAAACAAGAATTCTTAGAAATAAATAAAATGGGTGAGGACTCAACTTTAGAAGAAAAACATATCGGGGAATTCGTAAGAATCATTTAATCATTTTTTTTCGGGACAAGTCTGTGACTTGTTCCTTTCATTACAAGGATTATTAAATCTTTTATTATTAATCCGAAATTCCTTATTCTTCCTGCAATAAAAATTTCACTTTTATAAAAGCTACAATAACAACATGAAAAAACTACTTGAACTGGTCGCATCATATAGTACAGAATATCTTTCATCACTTAAAGAAAGAAGAGTTGGACCTTCTGAGGAAGATCTAAAGCTTCTCGAAAAACTCGATCTTCCGTTAAAAGATGAATCAATTAATCCTGAAGAAATAATAAAATTGCTCAACGAAGTTGGTTCAAAAGCAACAATTGGAATTTCCGGAGGAAGATTTTTTGGTTTCGTTATTGGCGGGTCTCTTCCAGTTACTGTAGCTGCAAGCTGGTTAAATACGGTATGGGATCAAAATGCGGGATTATTTGTCGGCT